>NZ_JALLAL010000003.1:0-141363 GCF_023062615.1 Brachybacterium sp. Marseille-Q7125
CCGAACAGCCCGCATCGCGATCAACGGCACCACCCAGGACTTCCCACCCGAAATCACCACCGACGCCCGCCACGTCATCACCGCCATCGCCCCCGAGATAGGGCACTAACGATGTCCTAAGTCAGGTCTGGAAGCGCCACCGCGCCTGGGCCGCCGACGGCACCTGGAACCGCGTCCGCGCCACCCGCCAGACCCTGCGCCGCCGCGGGATCAAGGCCGTGATTCCCGAGCCCCGGGACCAGCAGCAACACCGTCGGAATAGAGGGCCACGCGGCGGTCGGCCCGTCGGCCTCGACACGGAGGCCTACCGCGGCCGCAACGTCTTCGAAAGCGGCTACAGCGCCGTGAAGCAATGGCGCGGCCTGGCCACCCGCTACGACAAACTCACCCTGACCTACCGCGCCGGAGCCGTCCTCTGAGCGGTCATCCAGTGGCTGAACCACCTACTGTAAAGACGTGCCCTAGGTGCTCCTGAAGTTCCTGGAGGCCGTAGAGGCGATCAGTAAGCCAGTGCGCCTCCCAGGAGGCGTGTTCGGGGTTCTTGGTGATGAGACCGGAGTAGCCCTGATCGCCGTCCGCGGAGCGCCGTAGGCCCTCGGTGATCGCCGCCGCGTAGGCGAGGGGCTTGCGGTAAATGCCTCGGCGCAGATCGTCCGAGGTCATGTCATCTCCTCACGTGGTCGCGGACACGTCGGGCCGTCAGCCTGCGGAGACCTCCGGCAGGCGGGCGCTGAGCACGACACCCAGCAGGCCCATCACGGCCAGCATGACGAGGGCGGCGGCGACATGCACGGCAGCCAGCGCCGACGTAATCACCCCCACGAGCAGCAGCACGATGCCCATGGCGGAGTTGGAGACCGCGACATAGCGGGTGCGCTGATCCCCGTCGGCCATGTCCACCACGTACGTTTTGCGGCCCACCCGCACGCCGGTGTGCAGCATGGTGAGCAGGAAATAGGCGAGGACGAACAGCAGCGGGGGCAGGTCTCCCGCGCTGCCGCCCCCGCTGAGCTGCACGATGGCGACCAGGGCGAGGATCACGACGGAGGCGGCACCGGCGCCGAGGCTCATCACGCGCCGGCTCGAGCGGTCGGCGAGGGGCCCGAAGATGCGGCCGCCCAGCAGCTCGGCCACCCCCGAGGCGAGGATAAAACCACCGAGTCCCTGCAGGGCCTCGACGCCGTTCGCGACCGAGAGCGCCACTATGAACGGCGGGCTGAGGGATGAGACCAGCAGCAGACTGCGCACGGTGACGAAGTGCCGGAAGGGCCGGTCCTCGCGCAGCAGCGACACAGCATCGGTGAACCAGCCGCCCGTCGGCTCTTGCGCCTCCTCGGTGTGCTTCGGTTCTTTGGGCTCTTGTGCTGTGCTCTGCTGTGCTGTGCTCTGCTCTGTTGTGCTTTGCGCGGCCGGGTCCTCGTCCGGTTCCCGGATTCCGGCGTAGATCACCGCGACCCCCACCCAGAGTGCCGCGGCCACCGTCAGCAGGATGACCAGTTGCGTCGTGGGTGTGCCGGAGCCGCCGAGCAGGCGGATCCCCAGCCCCAGGGTGATCGCGACGAGGCCCGCGATGGTGGTGCCCCACCCGGTGATCTGACCGCGCTGCCCCTTCGGGAGGGTACGGCCCTGGACATCCTTCGAGGCGATCGAGGTGAGGCAGCGGCCCAGCGAGAACACCGCGAGCGCCGTGATGATGAGCGCGCCCGCGAGCAGACCCCGCGTGAATGCGGCGGTCAGTGCCATGGCGGCCACGGCGAGAGCTTGGATGATCGCCCCGGTGACGTGGACCCAGCGGCGCTGCCGCACGCGCAGCACCCACGGGGTGATCATCGCCTGCGGAAGCATGGACAGCGATTCCCGCACCGGCACCAGCACACCGGTCAGCGCCGATGGAACACCGAGCACCCCGAACAGCCACGGCAGCACTGTGGAGGCGCTGGCCATCTGGTCGCCCGAGGATTGCAGGGCACCGGCGCCCAGCTGCCGCAGCCCGTTGGAGGCAACGTGCTCGCGCACCCCGGCAGGCAGATCCTCCCGGGCGGAGGTGTTGTCCCGGATGAGCGCGCTGTAGATCCGCTCTGCTGGGGCGGTCACTTCCCGCCGGCCTGCAGGGAGCGCACCACCCCGATGATGGCAGCGATCAGGAGCACCGCACCGGCAGCGCTGGCGCCATAGCGCACCGCGGTGGGCCCGTCGACGCCGAGAGCGAACTGCGCGAGGATCCACACAGCGAGGCCGAGGAACACGGCGATCAGCGTCGCCGTGCCGATGAGTGAGGCGATCGAGGTGGACGAGGTCTTCGTGGCGGGAGTGGTGGTGTGGTTATCGGGCGAGGAGGACGGGGTGTGTGCCATGGAAAGCTCCGGAGAGTGCGGTGGCAGAAACACTGTCACTGTAGAGGAGCGGGCCCGCTGGCGCACCCGAATGCGCGGTGTAGGGGCGGGTGCGGGCGCGGGATCCTCAGCGCAGTGCGTCGACCCCGCCCTTGCTGCGCAGCAGCGACAGCAGCAGATCCTTCGGGCTGGCTGCCGGGTCCAGGGCGCACTGATCGGGGTCGAAGGTCCAGGTGGCCCGCAAGGCGCGGAACACTTCGAACTCTTCATCGCCGGTGCGCAGCGGAACCGCCTGGTAGCCGCCGGCCTCGGGCAGGTGGATGATGAACGCCCCGGTCAGCTCGGGCATCTCTCGTGTGGTGCCGTCATCGTCCAGCAGCTGTTCGGCGCGGCACACCGCGACGCCCTGCAGGGCGTAGTCGCCGCGAACCTTCTTGGAGGTCTTGATGTCGGCGCTCAGCAGCGTGTTGCCGATCCGCACGATCGCATCGGTGGTTCCGGCATAGCCGACGGTGTGGTTGACGACCGTCTGTTCGACCTCAACGAACTCCGGCTGGTACTCCTCAAGAAAACGGCCGTAGCCGTCCAGCCGCACGCGGGCGCGGTCCACCAGCGCGGCCGGGTCCTTCTCCGCGGCGAAGGCACCCTGGGCAGAGCGCATCTCGGAGGCGATCTGGCCGATATCGGCGTCGCTCGGGCGGGTGCCGCTGCGGCCCCATTCCTCACAGGCGGCGTGGACCAGGGTGCCGAAGTCCGCGGCGGCGCGCGTGTAGTCCTCCGCAGCGGCGGCTATGCGCTTCTGGCTGCCCCAGCGGTCGCGCGTGACGCGGGAGATCTCCTGGGCGGCGCGATCGGGATTGCGGTCCAGCCACTGGTACATCTCGAGCGCCCGTTTCGAGGCCATCGTGGCGTACCATCCCTGCAGGAAATCCTTGGCGCGCATGCCCGCGACGGTGGTGATCGAGGGGTACATCAGGGGGCCGTCGGGCTCGAGGCGGTACATCCGACCGCGCGGGGTATCGGCGCTCAGCGAAGGGGTGGTCATGGATCCTCGAGGTAAGACGGAGGGCGCGAGGTGATCGCGCCACGGACAGCATCCCTACGGTACGCCGTCACGTTCACGGGTCGCCAAAGATGATCTCCTCGGCGACCGCCCGGGAACGCCGGGTCAGGCGCAGGTACTGCTCCTCCAGTTCGCTCGCCGAGGCGTCATCGCCGCCCACGATCCTGGCCAGCGCCCGCAGATCGATGCGGTCGGTGGGCAGCACATCGCCCTCCCGGCCCTTGCTGAGGAACAGACCGCGGCGCAGCTGCCAGGCCAGCAGCCACGCCTGCGTGAGCTCCTCCGTAGCGCGGGGGCTCAGCAGCTCCGCATCCCGCGCGGCGGTCAGCTGGTCCAGGGTCCGCGTCGTGCGCAGTCCCTTGACCACGTGCCCGTGCTTGAGAGCGAGCAGCTGGGCGCACCATTCCACATCGGTCATGCCGCCGCGGCCGAGCTTCAGATGCCGCGTGGGGTCCGCGTTGCGGGGCAGCCGCTCGGACTCCACGCGCGCTTTCATCCGCGTGATCTCCCGGCGCGCCGCGTCGGTGAGGCCCTCGGCCGGGTAGCGGTGCTGATCCATCAGCGCCTCAAGCTCACCGGCCACGGATTCGCTCGCGATGATCACACGGGAGCGCAGCAAAGCCTGCTTCTCCCAGGTCGCGGCGTCCCGCTCGTAGTAGTCGCGCCAGGATTCGACGGTGCGCGCGAGCGGGCCGATCTTCCCCTCGGGACGCAGATCGGCGCTGACGCGCATATCGGAGCGGGCGGCGGGCGCGTTGAGAATCCGCTGGGTCTGAGTGGCGACCTCGATCGCGATCGGCACGGCCTGCTCCCCGGCTCCGCGGTCGGCCACAAGGAACTGCACATCCGCATCGGAGGAGTACCCCATCTCCGCGGCGCCGAAGCTGCCCTGCGCGATGACGATCATCTCCACACCGAGCGCCCGCGCCGGATCCGAGCGCCGCTCGCGCAGGCGCAGCGCGGTCTGCTCATCGATCTCTTCTGCGCCGTCGAGGGTCTGGGCATCATCGGCCACGGCATCGCGCTCGAGCGCCACCACGTGCAGGGCCACGAGGATCCCGGCCTCGAGCACCGCCTCGGCGAGGTCGGTGAGGGCCGTGGCGATCTCCCGCGGGGTGACCACACCGGTCAGGTGCGCCAGGGCGATGCGCAGCAGTTCGCGGGAGCGGGTGCGGCGCAGCACATCCTGGGCAGTGTCCACGTCGCTGACACGTCGGATCACCGCGAGGAACTCCCGCCCCAGCACCTCGCGGGTGAGGGGGCGCAGCTGCTCGTCCCGGGCCAGCCAACGCACCCCTTCGGGGATCTGGTCGAGCTGTTCGCCGACGTAGCGGCCGGAGGCCAGCACATGCGTCAGCCGTTTGGCGGCCAGCCCGGAGTCACGCAGCAGCCCCAGGTACCAGTGGGCAGAGCCGATGGTGTCCGAGAGGCGCCGGAAGGCCAGCAGCCCAAGGTCCGGGTCGATCCCGTCGGCGAACCACTCGAGCATCGCGGGCAGCAGCTGCCGCTGGATCTTCGCGCGGCGCGAGATCCCGTCGGTCAGCGCCGTGAGGTGGCTCATGGCGCGCTTGGGGTCGCGATATCCGATGGCGGCCAGACGCGCCTGCGCCTCCTCCGAGCTGAGCCGGATCTGCGCCTCGGACAGCTGAGAGGCGGTCAGCAGCAGCGGCCGATAGAAGATCTCCTCGTGCAGCTGCCGCACGCGGCGGCGCGTGCGCTGATAGCGGGTGTGGAAGTCGTCGGTGCCCATCCCTAAAGAGCGGGAGAGGCGCCGCAGATCGGAAGCGGCGGTGGGCATCACCTGGGTGCGACGCATGCGGTGCAGCTGCAGCCGATGCTCCACGCAGCGCAGGAAGCGGTAGGCCTCGTCCATCTCCGTGACCTGGCCGCGGGAGATGAAGCCCTCCTCCCCCAGGCGAGCGAGGGCTTCGAGGGTGGAGCGGGCGCGCAGACCCTCGTGGGCGCGACCGTGCACCATCTGCAGCAGCTGCACGGTAAACTCCACGTCACGCAGGCCGCCGGGCCCCAGTTTCAGGTTCCGCTCCACTTCGCCGCGCGGGATGTGCGCGATGACGCGGCGGCGCATCGCCCGGGTGTCCTCGACGAAACCCTCCCGGGCGGAGGCCTTCCACACCAGGGGCTGGGTGAGCTCCTCGAACTGCTGGCCGAGCTCGCGGTCACCGGCGGCGCTGCGGGCCTTCAATAGAGCCTGGAACTCCCAGGTCTTCGCCCACTTCTGGTAGTAGAGGCGGTAGGAATCCAGGGTCCGGACGAGGGAGCCGTCCTTACCTTCGGGGCGGAGGTTCGCATCCACCTGCCACAGCGAGCCCTCGGCGGTGCGCTCGGAGCAGATCCGCGCAAGCTCCCGGGCGAGAGCGGCGCCGATGGTCACGACCTCCTCCTCGACCTCTGCCACGGGCCGCTCATCATCGGCCTCGGCGGGGGCGACCACGTGCATGACGTCCACGTCGGAGAGGTAGTTCAGCTCCCGCGCCCCGGTCTTGCCGAGGGCGATGACGCTCCAGCGCACCTGCTGGTGGCCGTCCACGGCAGCGCGGGCGATCGCCCCGGCGGCTTCGAGCGCGGCATCGGCGAGGTCGCTGATCGCTGCGGAGACCGCGGGCTGCAGCGCGGTGGGGTCCGGTGCCTGCACATCGGCGGCGGCGATCTGCACCAGGCGTTCGTGGTAGGCGATGCGCAAGGCATCGCGCGCCTCACGTCCCGCGTCGGAGGCCACGGGAACCGGGGCCGACGGGTCCGCGCCGACGGCTTCGAGCAGCGCCGAGCGGACCTGCGCTGCGCTCATGCGCAGCTGGTCATCGCCCTCCCGCAGCACCACGAGTCGCTCGGGGTGACGGGCCAGGAAGTCTCCGAGCGCCACCGACGTGCCCAGCAGCCGCACCAGGCGCTCCCCCGGCGTGCCGGCCGTTCCGACGCTGCGGAGGAACTCGGTGACCAATCGGGTGGCCCCGTGCTCCTCGGCGGCTTCCGCGATGCGCAGCAGGCCCAGGACCGCGTCATCCCCATCGGCGGTGGCCCCGATCATGGCGGCCGCTCCCTCCCCGAGGGCCACAAGCTCCGGTTCGGTGAGGAAGCGCTGCACGCGGTCCGTGCGGGAGAAGCCGAGTCGCGCCAGCGCCCCGGTGCTGGTGGACGGTTCGCTCATCATGCGTGCGCTCTCATGGTCACTGCGGTCTCACTGTCGCTGCGGTCTCACGGTGCATACGGCTCAGACGCGACTGAAGCTCGAAGCGAGCTCGTAGCCGGTGACCTGCTCGCGGTAGCTCTGCCATTCCTGTTTCTTATCGCGCAGGAAGTACTCGAAGACCTGCTCGCCGAGCGTCGCGGCCATCAGCTCGGAATCCTCATAGGCCTCGAGCGCGCGGAACAGGTCGGTGGGCAGCGGTTCGATGCCCATCGCCCGTCGTTCCCGTTCGGTCAGCTCCCACACCGCGTCCTCCGCCCCTTCGGGCAGCTCGTACTGGCCTTCGATGCCGGCAAGCCCGGCGGCCAGCAGCACGGCGAAGGCAAGGTACGGGTTCGCCCCGGAGTCCAGGCCCCGGAACTCCACGCGGGAGCTCGTGCCCTTGGTGGGCTTGTGGAACGGGACCCGCACCAGAGCCGAGCGGTTGTTGTGGCCCCAGCAGATGTAGCTCGGCGCCTCCTGTGCGCCCCACAGCCGCTTGTAGGAGTTCACCCACTGATTGGTCACCGCGCAGTATTCGGGGGCGTGGCGCAGCAGCCCGGCGATGAACTGGCGGCCCATCTTCGAGAGCCCGTATTCGGCGCCCGGCTCGTGGAAGGCGTTGCGTCCACCCTGGAACAGCGACAGGTGGGTGTGCATGCCCGAGCCCGGGTGTTCGATCATCGGTTTGGGCATGAAGCTCGCGACCTGCCCCATCGACAGCGCCACCTCTTTGACCACGGTGCGCAGCGTGAGGATGTTGTCCGCGGTGGTCAGCGCATCGGCGTAGCGCAGATCGATCTCGTTCTGCCCGGGCCCGTTCTCGTGGTGGGAGAACTCCACCTGGATGTTCATCGCCTCCAGATGCTGGATGGCGGTGCGGCGGAAGTCCTGGCCCTGTCCACGATGGACATGGTCGAAGTAGCCGGCCTGGTCCGCGGGGCGCAGCGGCTGCCCCGGCACCCAGGGCTCCTGGAACAGGTAGAACTCCACCTCGGGATGGGTGTAGAACTCCAGGCCCTTCTCCTCGGCGCGGGCCAGGGTGTCACGCAGCACGCGCCGAGGATCGGAGGCGGCCGGTTCCCCGTCGGGCGTGAGCACATCGCACATCATCCGGGCGGTCGCATTGGTCTCCCCGCGCCAGGCGAGGATCTCGAAGGTGCCGGGGTCCGGCCGCAGGATCATGTCGGACTCGTAGGCGCGGGTGAGCCCTTCGATCGCGGAGCCATCGATCCCGATGCCCTCGGTGAAGGCGGTCTCCAGGTCCGACGGGGAGATCGCGATGGACTTCAGCGTCCCCGAGATGTCGCAGAACCACAGGCGGATGAATCGCACGTCGCGGTCGGCGACCGTGCGGATGACGTCGTCATGCTGGTGGGCCATGTCACCAGTGTGCCCCAGGTCCGGCACGGATCAGGGGGCCGATGGATGGAGCACGGCCCCGCTCCCGAGGTGGGAGCGGGCCGTGCTCGTTCACCGGCGCGTGGCCGCTGCGGGCTCGGTGCGGCTCAGACGCTGTCCAGCCCCTTCAGGTACCACTCGCCGTCGGCCTGCTGCATCGTCGCACCGCTGTCCTCCCCCGCGATGAGGATCTTGGCGATGCCCTCGCCGTCGTCCTCGGCCGTGATCATCGACCGGTCGATGACGCTCAGCACCGCGGGGTCGAAGTCCTCGCCGACCTCCTGCGTGAAGCTGTCCACGCACTCCTGGATGGCATCACCCGTGGAGGGCTCGCCGGTCGCGGGGTCGATGGTCAGCTGGCAGGCGCCTTCGATGTCGTTCTCGCCCAGCAGCTGCAGTGTCTCGTGGAAGCGGTCCTCCGCGGCGGTGAGATCCTCCTCGGACAGCTCACCCTCGCTCTCCTGGCCCCCGCCGTCAGAGGCTTCGGCGTCCGAATCCTCCGCCCCGTCCTCAGCCGTGTCGTCCTCAGCAGGGTCCGCCTGTTCCGGATCGTCCTGCTCGGCAGGCTGCTCCTGCCCGTCGGGGTTCTCCTCACCGCCGCCGAACGCACCGCAGCCGGCGGTGCCGAGCGTGAGGGCGAGCGCCCCGCACGCGAGGGCGGCTGCGCGCACGGTTCTGCGCATGAAGCTGGTCATCTGGGCATCTCCCTCCTGTACCGATCCGGTGACCGGCACGTAGGAGCATGGCACGTCCGGGCGGTGAGCGTCAGCGGGGAGAAGTACCCATGACCGGGTTTCGGCGCGGGCGCCCGGTGGTCCCGGTCCAGGACGTGCCACGTCCCGCCCGCGCCACCGTGGCTGTCCGGGCGCCCGATGGGTCCCGGCGGGGCCCTCTAGACTGTGCGGTCAGTGCATCCCCGTCGGTTCCTCAGGAGTTCCCCGTGACCTCGCCTTCCACCGGCTCACGCGAGCAGCTGCCCGCCCCCGCGAAGATCCGTCTGCGTCACCTGCAGCTGGCCAAGCAGAAGGGGACCCCGTTCTCCATGCTCACCAGCTACGACCAGTTCTCCGCGCGACTGTTCGAGCAGGCAGGGATCGAGGTGCTGCTGGTGGGTGATTCGGTGGGCAGCACGGTGCTGGGGCATGACTCCACCACCGCCACGACGCATCAGGACATGCTGACCTTCACCGGGGCAGTGGCCCGCAGCGTCACCCGTCCCCTAGTGGTGGCGGATATGGCGTTCGGCACCTATGAGACGGGGCCGACGGATGCGCTGCGCCATGGCGTGGAGCTGATCCGCGCGGGTGCAGAGGCGGTCAAGCTCGAGGGCGGTCGCACGGTCGCCGCGCAAATCCGGGCGCTCGTCGACGCCGGGATCCCGGTGGTGGGGCACCTGGGGTTCACCCCGCAGTCGGTCAATGCACTGTCCGGGCATCGGGTGCAGGGACGCGACGATGACGGTGCCGAGCGCCTGCTGGCCGATGCCCTGGCCGTGCAGGAGGCGGGAGCCTCCGCGCTCGTGCTGGAACTTGTGCCCGCCGCGCTCGCTGCGCGCATCACCGAGCAGCTGCAGATTCCGACGATCGGTATCGGCGCCGGAGCGCAGTGCGATGGTCAGGTGCTGGTGTGGCAGGACATGGCGGGCCTGTCCGGCTTCAAGGGGAAGTTCGTGAAGGTCTTCGCGGATGTGGGCACCCAGCTGCGCGAGGCCGCCGAGCAGTACCGCGCCGAAGTGGCTGAGCGCACCTACCCGGCTGCCGAGCATTCCTTCGAATGACCGCTGCGGCGCGTCGCTGATCCCTGCTGCTGACCGCTGAACCCTGCTGCTCGCCGCGCCGTGACAGGGAGTCCCGCCCGGGGCTTCTCAGGGCCTTCCGCCCGCGGCTTCACGCCCTGACTCTCACGCCCCGACCGGTCTCCCCGCGAGGCGCGTGGCGCCGGGTCAGGCGTTCGGAGCGCTGCCAGCCGGCGGCTGCCCGTAATCCTCGTTCCACTCCTCATCCTCTTCATCCCACGCCTCATTGCGGGATTCGGCCTTCTGCAGCGCCCGGGAGGCCTCCTCGCGGCTCGCGTAGGGGCCCATGAGGTCCTTCCCGTGGGACTGTCGGCCCTCCTCCACCTGCCCGGTGGTGAGGTTGTAGTAGAACTCCGTGCCCTCGCTCACGACGGGATCCTTCCTGCTCGATGAGACACTGGTGAGCATGACTGTAGAGCAGGGATGGATCCGCCCCGAAGGCCGCGACGCACTTGTTCCCGGGGAGCTGAGCCCCCGCCGCCCGGTGCCGGCGCGGATCGCACGGCCCGAGTACGTGGATAAGGACGAGGCCGTCTCCGATTCCGGCCCGAAGATCCAGACCCCGGAGATCATCGAGCGCATGCGAGTCGCCTCACGGATCGCCGCCACGGCGCTGCAGGCCGCCGGGGAGGCCGCCGCCCCCGGCGTGACCACCGATCATATCGATCAGGTGGTGCACGACGTGCTGCTGGACCACGGCGCCTACCCGTCGACCCTCGGATACCTGGGTTTCCCGAAGTCCTGCTGCACCAGCCTGAACGAGGTGATCTGCCACGGCATCCCGGATTCCACCGTGATGCGGGAAGGCGACATCCTCAACGTCGACATCACGGCGTTCATCGGCGGGGTGCACGGGGACTGCAATGCCACCTTCCCCATCGGTGAGATCGCCCCGGAGGCCACGGCCCTCGTGGATGCGGCACGGGAGGCGATGCTGCGCGGCATGAAGGTCGCGCGGCCGGGCCGGGAGGTCAACGTCATCGGTCGCGTCATCGAGAAGTACGTGAAGCGCTTCGGGTATGAGTCGGTGCGAGATTTCACCGGCCACGGCATCGCCGAGGGTTTCCACAACGGCCTGGTGATCCCCCACTACGACTCGGCTCCGATGTTCGATGACGTCATCGCCGAGAACATGACCTTCACGATCGAGCCGATGATCGCGGCCGGTTCGCAGGAGTGGGAGCAATGGGATGACGGCTGGACCGTCGTCACCAAGGACCGTTCCTACTCTGCGCAGTTCGAGCACACGCTGCTCATGACGGCCGATGGACCGGAGACGCTCACCGTCGTGTGACCGCTGGCCGGGCCCGTCGGTCCCGCCCGCCGGGCGCCAGTAAGCTGGGCCGCTGTGGCGCGGAGCAACCGCCTGCGCCTCGCCCAGCCCCACAGCAGCACAGCCTTACAGCATCAGCAGCACAGCCTCACAGCAAGGAGCGGTGATGAACACCTCCAGCCCCACGCAGGCTTTCGGCATCGACATCGGCGGCAGCGGCATCAAGGGTGCGCCCGTGGATCTGCAGCGCGGAGAGCTGGCCGCCGAGCGGCACCGCATCCCCACCCCGCAGCCCTCGCTGCCCGATGCCGTCGCCGATACCGTCAGTGAGCTGATCAGCAGCTTCGACGTGCCGGCGGGCATGCCCGTCGGCGTGACCTTTCCGGCCGTGATCCAGCAGGGCGTCGCGCAGACCGCCGCGAACGTGGATGACTCGTGGATCGGCACGGATGTGGATGCGCTGCTGACCGAGCGCACCGGCCATGACGTGTTCGTGGTCAATGACGCCGATGCCGCGGGCATCGCGGAGATGACCTTCGGCGCCGGGCAGGGCGTCCCGGGGGTGGTGATCGTGGTGACGCTCGGGACGGGCGTCGGCTCGGCCATGTTCGTGGACGGCACCCTAGTGCCGAACTCGGAGCTGGGGCATCTGACGCTACACGGCGCGGCGGCGGAGAAGTACATGGCCTCCTCCGCGCGGGAGCGCGAGGAGCTGGACTGGGATGTGTGGGCGGGGCGCCTGCAGGAGTACTTCTCGATGGTGGAGTTCCTGTTCAGCCCCACCCGGATCATCGTCGGCGGTGGCGTGTCGAAGAAGCATGAGAAGTTCCTGCCGCTGCTGGACCTGAAGACAGAGATCGTGCCAGCGCAGCTGCGCAATGAGGCAGGGATCATCGGGGCGGCCGCGCTCGCGAGCCAGGAGGAGCATCACCTGCTCACGCAGCAGAAGAAGGCCGCGAAGCAGGCCAAGAAGGCAGCGAAGCTCGAGAAGAAGAAGGCCAAGGAATCCGCGAAAGGCGAGAAGAAGTCGGGGAAGAAGACCGGCAAGGCCTGAGGTCATAAGGTCGTCTGCCCCGCGGGGCGGACCAGTCGGCCTGTAAGCCGGGTTCTGTGATCGGCAGCCATCCCTCTCGGATCGCCGTTGCCGACGACCTCCAGCGGTCTACCCGGGAACTCGGGCCGGCGCCCTCGAGCGTTCCCTGTCTGACCTTGCTCCCGGTGGGGTTTGCCGTGCCGTCCTCGTCACCGAGGCCGCGGTGGTCTCTTACACCACCCTTTCACCCTTGCCTCCGCACCCTCGGGCGCGGGGGCGGTCTGCTCTCTGTGGCACTGTCCCGCGGATCGCTCCGGGTGGGCGTTACCCACCACCGTGCCGGATGGAGCCCGGACTTTCCTCGGCTTCGCCGGGTTCCCGGCGAAGACGCGGCTGCCCGGCCGACTGGTCCGTCCGGCAGTCTACGCGCCGGTCTCGTCCCGGGCCGACGGGGCGCGAGGAACCTCTCCCTCGACACGCTGCCGCGCCGTCGCCTGGTGCCGGGCCACGACGACGGCGAGCAGGGAAGATAGGGGGATGCTGTTCCTCCTGCCGCCCTCAGAGACCAAGACCCGCCCCGCCGCTGACGCACCGCACCTGGATCTGCCTGCCCTCACGCACCCGGAGCTGACCGCTGCACGGGAGACGATGCTGCGAGCGGTCCAGCGCACCGCGGCCGGGCGGGACGGAGGCGCGAAGCTCGGGGTCCCGGCCTCCGCCCCGGAGCTCACCGAGCGCATGGCTGAGCTCTCCGACGAACCCGCGGGACCGGCGCTGCGGGTGTATTCGGGAGTGCTCTTCGATCAGCTGGATCCCGCCGTCCTGGATCCCGGTGCCAACGCGCCGACGGACCGGCGGGTGCTGATCCAGAGCGCGCTGCTGGGAGTGGTGGACGCGGCGCAGGACCTGATCCCCGCCTACCGTGTCTCGGCCGGTTCGAAGGTGACGCGGCTCGGGAAAGCCGGAACCTGGTGGGGGAAGCATCTGCGGCCGCTCGCGCAGACGCTGCTGGAAGAGACGGCGCATTCTACGGCGCCGCTGGCCATCGACTGCCGCTCAGGGGCTTACCGGACGATGATGCCGCTGCACTCGACCGCGGAGGTGCGCGTGCTCGCGGTGTCGCCGGTGCAGGAACGCGCGGGGGTACGCAAGGTCGTCTCCCATGATGCGAAGCGCTATCGCGGCTGGGTGGTGCGAGCGCTGCTGGATGCGCCATCGGCCCCGCCCACGGCGGAGGCCGTGGTGGAGCACCTGCTCGCAGCCTTCGACGGGACGCTCGGGGTGGAGCTCGACGGAGACAGCCTGGTGATCGTGGATCACGCGGAGTGAGACGGCGGGGCGCAAGCGTCCAACCGGTCCGCGCAGCGTGAGCTGCTCAGCCGGCGCGTCCACCCCACGGGTCGGTGATCTGCTCGCTGATGCGAACCTCGAGCTGCGGGTGTGCCGCAGCGAGCAGCTCGGCACCCAGCGGCAGCCACAGCGCCTCGCTCGCGGCATGCGGAACATCGATCAGCGCGGGCACGGCCGACGGGTCCGCAGCCGCCTCGATGTGCTCGAGCGCGGGATGATGGCGCAGGTCCGAGGTGATATACACATCGGCTCCCGAGGCGGTGGCGGCCTCGAGGAAGGAGTCCCCGGCGCCCGGGCACACGGCGACGGTGCGAACCGTGCGGTCCGCGTCACCGGTGTGGAGGATGCCGCGGGCGGTGCGCGGCACCGCGGACGCGAGGTGCCGGGTGAGGGCGCCGACGGTGGTGGGCTCCGGCAGCTCCCCGACCACGCCGAGACCGAACCGCTGTGAGCCATGCTCCGCCGCTGCGCACTCCTCCCCGGGCATGAGCGGACGGGCCTGCTGCAGCTCCAGCAGACGTCGCCACGCGCCGACGGTGCCGCGGGTGGAGCGGTCGACATTGGTGTGCCCGCACCACAGGCCCACTCCGGCGCGGATCAGTGCGGTGACCACCGCGCCTTTCCCGTCATCGGCGGGCAGGAAGCTCGCACCGCGCAGCAGCAGCGGGTGATGGGTGATGAGCAGATCAGCCTTGGCGTCGATGGCCTCGCGGGTTACGGCGAGCGTGGGATCCACGGCCAGCAGCACCCGGCGCACCGGGGCGCTGCGCTCCCCCACCACGAGCCCCACCCTGTCCCAGGGCTCTGCCCAGCTGAGCGGATAGGCGCCCTCGAGGGTCGCGGTGACATCGGCGAGGCTGAGCGGGGCAACGGCACCAGTGGGGTCGTCGGTCATGGTCGGCTCCTTGGGGTGCAGGGGCGGCGGATGTGCTGGGATGGTACGCAGCCGCGCGGTGCTGGCGGCGGGTCAGGAGGCGAGCGTGCGGGCCTCGAGCAGCGCTGCCTCGTAGGCCTTCCAGGGCATGAGCACGCATTTCACCCGGGCGGGGAACTTCGCGGCGCCCATCAGCGCGATCGCATCGCCGATCAGCTCTTCATCGGCCTCGACGCGGCCGCGTGAACGCATAACCTCCTCAAGGTGCTCACGCACCGGCTCGATCTGCGCGGTGGTACGGCCGATCAGCAGATCCGCCATGATCGAGGCAGAGGCGCGGCTCATGGCGCAGCCGGTCGCCTCATAGGAGAGGTCGGCGATCCGCTCACCCATCCCGGTCTCGTCGTCTCCCCCGCCCTCGGTGCTGCGCTGCAGGCGCAGCGTGATCTCATCCCCACAGGTGGGGTTCACGTGGTGGACCTCGGACTCGAAAGGCTCTCGCAGCCCCGCGTGCAGCGGGTTCTTGTCGTGCTCCATCACGAGCTCGGTGTACAGGGATGTCAGCGGGTTGATGCTCATGGGATCACAGGCTCTCGAAGAACTCGATGGTGCGGGCCACCCCGGCGATGAGGGCGTCGACCTCATCGGGTGTGGTGTGCGGGGAAAAGCTCGCGCGGGTGGTTCCGTGCAGGCCATAGCGGCGGTGCAGGGGCCAGGCGCAGTGGTGGCCCACCCGCACCTGGATGCCCTGGGAGTCCAGGACCTGCCCGACGTCATGCGGGTGCAGTCCGGGAAGGTCGATGGCGACGGCGCCGCTGCGCTCCGGGGAGGCGGCGGGGCCGATGATGCGCACCCCGTCGATCGCTGTCAGACCCTCGAGGGCGCGCAGGGTCAGCTGCTGCTCATGGGCGGCGATTTGCTCCATGCCGAGCTCATCGAGGTAGTCGCAGGCGGCGGCGAGACCCACGGCCTGGGAGATCGGCGGGGTGCCGGCCTCGAAGCGGGCGGGCGGCGCGGCATAGGTCGCGCGGTCCATGGTGACGGTCTCGATCATGGATCCGCCGGTGAGGAATGGGGGCATTTGGGCGAGGTGCTCATATTTCCCCCACAGCACGCCGATCCCCGTCGGCCCCAACATCTTGTGCCCGGAGAACGCGACGAAATCAGCGCCGAGCTGGGTGAGGTCCACCGGCATATGGGCGATGGACTGCGCGGCATCGACCACGACGAGCGCGCCCTGCGCATGCGCCGCCTCCACCAGCTGCTCGAGCGGGTTGATGGTGCCCAGGACATTGGACTGGTGGGTGAGCGCAAGAACCTTCGTGCGCTCGGTCAGCAGGGCGGTGAGATCGCTGAGGTCCAGGGTGAAGTCATCGGCCAGGGGGATCCAGCGCAGCTGCGCCCCCGTGCGGCGGGCGAGCTCCTGCCAGGGGATGAGGTTGGCGTGGTGCTCCATCTCGGTCACGAGGATCTCGTCGCCCTCGCGGATCCGCAGGTGGTCCGGGGTGGTGCGATCACCATCGCCGAGGGATCGGGCCACGAGGTTCAGCGCCTCGGTGGCGTTCTTCGTGAAGACGATCTCGTCGGGGCTGGGGGCGGTGAGGAACTGGGCGATGCGCTCGCGCGCCCCTTCGAAGGCGTCGGTCGCAAAGCCTGCCATGCGGTGTGCCCCGCGCTTCACGGCAGCGTTGTGCTGGGTCAGGAATTCCACCTCGGCGTCGATGATCGGGCGGGGTCGCTGCGAGGTCGCGCCGCCATCGAGGTAGATCAGCGGGGTGTCCGCGTCCAGGCGGCGTTCGAGGATCGGGAAATCGGCCCGGATCGACGCGAGGTCGAAGGGTCGGCGTGGGGTGTTCACCGTCGCGGTTCCTCCTTCTGCCGCCAGCTCGGGCCGGGCCCAGGGGATGGCACGGTGGTCACACCGGGCGGCTCAACCATTATAGGAACGCCGAGGGTTCGTAATACCGGCCTGCGGGCTACCGGGACCGTGAGGTGAAAGCGCGCGCCGTGCGCCCGGCACGCGGCTGTGAGACCTTGCCAGCGGCTGTGAGACCCTGGGGACTGCTCGCAGCGCCTGCGCGGCGCCCGTCCCGGGAGGTGTGCCATCGACACCCTGATCCTCGTCCTGTTCGGCGTGACGATCCTCGCCGCGCTGATCGTGCTGATCGGCCGGATGCTGGTGCGACAGCGCGAAGCCCGCGAGCATGCCGAACGCACCGGCGAGCCGCTCGAGCGGCCGCGCACCCCGGAGGAGCAGGCGCGGGATCGCCAGACCGCAATGATCTGGGGCTGCATCGTCGTGGCGCTGCCGCTGCTGCTGATCGGCGCGTACGTGCTGACGCGCTGACGCGGGGCCCGGGGCGCGCGACCAGACTCCCCCGGCCCGACACAACACGCCGCACCAACCTCACGAGTGCACCGATCTGTGGCACTCGCGCCACGTATCGGTGTTTTCGGGCGCCTCCACCGGCGTGGCGCTGGGCGTGGGGAGGCGCGCCGCAGACGGGAGAGCACGACGGATTGGGCTACACGACAAGCCGGGCTGGTGGGTCGTGAGGGGCTCGAACCCCCGACCTTCTGGGTGTAAACCAGACGCTCTGACCAACTGAGCTAACGACCCTGAGCGGGGGCATCCCCGCCGGTGAACCGCCCGCGCCACGCGGCCCGGGCGGCCTGATGCCTCAGAGAGTGCGGCTCGCCAGACGCGTGCCGGTCCACTCGGGCGCGAGGCTGACCGAGCTCATGACCCGCAGGCCCGCGGTCTCCGCTGCGTCCTGCACCTCGGCGGGGTTCACGTGCCCGGTGCGGCCGGCCTTGGGGGTGAACACCCACACAGGGGCACCGGAGTCGATGTTCCGCAGCGTGTCCACCATCGCGTCGGTGAGGTCGCCATCGCCCTCGCGCCACCACAGGATGACGGCGTCGACGATCTCCTGGGTGTCCTCGTCCTCGAGGTCCTCACCGATCATGTCCTCGATCGCGTCGCGCAGGTCCAGATCGACGTCATCGTCGTAGCCGATCTCCTGCACGATCTGACCGGTGGTGAGGTTCAGCACCTCGGACAGGTTGCTGGTCGAAGATGCGTCGGCCGACGGTGCCAAGGGAGGAACTCCTCATAAGACGGGGGTGGTGGTTCAGCGTCCGCCCGAGAAGCAGACCCGTGGGTCCACTTGCCGTGCGGCGCGGCCTGAGTCTATGACACCTGCCACCGCCGTGCAGGGCCGACGGGGAGACGAGGGATCCCTGCAGGCCACTGCCCCGCCCCCGTCGGCGTACAGCACCACCGGTGGGCCAGTACCATCGCCCGCCCCATGCCCGCTCCGACCCCGCACCACGCCCACTCCGACCTCGCGGTGCGCTCGCGCCGACCCAATGTCCGCACATGTCCCGCGTCTCACAGGCCAACGCTCCCGCGAGTAGGCATCGGTCCCAGGGTCGGCGGTAGGCTGGCCAGCACCGAGGCCGTAGGAGTCGGCGCTCACGGACGCGCGCACAGCTGGCGCGGACGTCTGCAGCGCACCGGTTCCCGGCCGGTCCATCGCCTCCCGTAGAGAGAAGGACAGTGTGAGCCCGCACGAGACCCCGCGGCCGATCGGCCT
Organism: Brachybacterium sp. Marseille-Q7125; assembly: GCF_023062615.1. Lineage (NCBI taxonomy): Bacteria > Bacillati > Actinomycetota > Actinomycetes > Micrococcales > Dermabacteraceae > Brachybacterium > Brachybacterium sp. Marseille-Q7125. Next base: position 17,906 of record NZ_JALLAL010000003.1, read on the forward strand.
GAACCTGCCCAGCCATTCCCAGGACCCGGATCCGGAGGAGACCCAGGAATGGCTGGACTCCTTCGACGCGATGCTCGAGCAGCGCGGACCCGAGCGGGCCGGCGAAGTGGTCCAGAGCGTGCTGCAGCACGCCCGCGATGAGGACATCGAGCTGCCTGACTCGCTGACCACCGACTACATCAACACCATCCCCGTCGATCAGCAGGGCGAGTACCCGGGCGACGTCGAGATGGAGAAGAAGCTGCGCAACATCAACCGCTGGAACGCGGCGATGGTGGTGCATCGGGCGCAGGCCCCAGGGGTCGCCGTCGGCGGTCACCTCTCCTCCTACGCGTCGATCGCGAACATGTACGAGGTGGGCTTCAACCACTTCTTCCGCGGCCGCCAGCACCCCGGCGGCGGCGACCACGTCTTCTTCCAGGGCCACGCCTCCCCCGGCATCTACGCCCGCGCCTTCATGATGGGCCGCCTGTCCCAGGAGGAGCTCGACGGTTTCCGCCAGGAGAAGTCCAAGGCCGGGCAAGGCATGCCCTCCTACCCGCATCCGCGGGCGATGCAGCACTTCTGGGAGTTCCCCACCGTGTCGATGGGCATCGGCCCCGTCGCCGCGATCGAGCAGGCCTCCTTCGACCGCTACCTGCTCAACCGCGGCCTGAAGGACACCTCCCAGCAGCACACCTGGGCGTTCCTCGGCGATGGCGAGATGGATGAGGTGGAGTCCCGCGGCGCCCTGCACATCGCCGCGAAGGAGCACCTGGACAACCTGACCTTCGTGGTCAACTGCAACCTGCAGCGCCTGGACGGCCCGGTGCGCGGCAACGGCAAGATCATCCAGGAGCTGGAGAGCCAGTTCCGCGGCGCCGGCTGGAACGTCATCAAGGTGATCTGGGGCTCCGGCTGGGATCCGCTGCTGGAGAAGTCCACTGACGGCGCGCTCATCGACCTGATGAACTCCACGCCCGATGGCGACTACCAGACCTACCGCGCCGAGGACGGCGGCTTCATCCGCGACAACTTCTTCGGCCGCGACCCGCGCACCAAGGCGCTCGTGGAGGATCTCTCCGACGACGACATCTGGTGGAAGCTCAACCGCGGCGGCCACGACACGAAGAAGCTGTACGCCGCTTTCAAGATGGCCACCGAGACCAAGGGCAAGCCCACCGTGGTGCTGGTGCACACGATCAAGGGCTACCGCCTGGGCAAGAACTTCGCGGGCCGCAACGCGACCCACCAGATGAAGAAGTTCACCCTCGAGGACCTCAAGGCTCTGCGCGACACCCTGCAGATCCCGATCTCCGATGAGCAGCTCGAGTCCGGCAGCCTGTACGACGCGCCGTACTACCTGCCGGATGCCGACAGCCCGGAGATGAAGTACCTCAAGCAGCGCCGCAGCGACCTGGGCGGCCCTGTGCCCTCCCGCCGCACCGAGCACAAGCCGCTCCAGCTGCCGGGCGACAAGGCATTTGAGGTCGCCAAGCGCGGTTCGGGCAAGCAGGAGATCGCCACCACCATGGCGCTCGTGCGGCTGCTGAAGGACCTCATGCGGGACAAGGAGACCGGCAAGCTGTGGGTGCCGATCATCCCCGACGAGGCCCGCACCTTCGGCATGGACTCGCTGTTCCCCACCGCGAAGATCTACAACCCCGACGGGCAGAACTACCTGTCCGTGGACCGGGATCTGCTGCTGGCCTACAAGGAGTCCACCTCCGGTCAGATCAAGCACATGGGCATCAACGAGATCTCCTCCACCGCGGCGTTCACCGCGGCCGGCACCTCGTACGCCACCCATGACTTCCCGATGATCCCGTTCTACATCTTCTATTCGATGTTCGGGTTCCAGCGCACCGGCGACTTCTTCTGGGCCGCCGGTGACCAGATGGCCAAGGGCTTCGTGATCGGCGCGACCGCCGGTAAGACCACCCTCGCGGGTGAGGGCCTGCAGCACATGGACGGCCACTCGCCGATCCTCGCCAACACCAACCCCGGCGCGGTGATCTACGACCCGGCCTACGGCTACGAGCTGGGGCACATCATCCGCGATGGCCTCAAGCGCATGTACGGCGAGGATGACCGCCTCCAGGAGGTCTTCTACTACCTCACCGTCTACAACGAGCCGATCATCCAGCCCAAGGAGCCGGAGGATCTGGACGTCGAGGGCCTGCTGAAGGGCATGTACGTCGTCTCCCCCGCGCAGGAGGGCGAGGGCCCAGAGGTGCAACTGATGGCCTCCGGTGTGGGCGTGCCGTGGGCGCTGCACGCCCAGGAGATGCTGGGCAAGGACTGGGGCGTGCGCGCCAGCGTGTGGTCCGTGACCTCCTGGACGGAGATGCGCAAGGACGCCCTCGAGGCGGAGAAGCACAATCTCCTGCACCCCGAGGATCAGCGCACCCCGTGGATCTCCGAGCGCCTGCAGGGCCTGGAGGGTCCGTTCGTTGCGACGTCGGATTACGACTTCGCGGTGCCGGACATGATCCGCCAGTGGATTCCCGGCCGCTACGGCGTGCTGGGGGCCGACGGATGGGGCTTCTCCGACACCCGCCCGGCGGCGCGCCGTTTCCTGAAGATCGACTCCCACTCGATGGTGGTCAAGGCGCTGCAGATGCTGGTGCAGGAGAGCGTGAAGGATCCCTCTGTGCTGCGTGAGGCGATCGACCGCTACGACCTGCTGAACGTGAACGCCGGCGAGTCCGGCTCCTTCGGCGGCGAGTCCTGATCGATACGTCGGCCCGCCCACCCCGGTGGTGGGCGGGCCGACGTCGTCCCCGGATACTCTTGCCCCTACCTTCTCCCCTGCCCGCCGCCGCGGCGGGCTCCTGACCGACCTGGAGGTTCCCTCGTGCTCGCGATCGTCTGCCCCGGACAGGGGGCGCAGAAGCCCGGCTTCCTCAGCCCGTGGCTGGAGGTGATCGGGGTGCGCGATGCCCTCGGGGAGCTCTCCGAAGCAGCCGGGGTGGACCTCATCGAGCACGGCACCGCCTCGGATGCCGAGACGATCCGCGACACTGCCATCGCGCAGCCGCTGCTGGTGGCCGCGGGCATCATCGCCGCGGACTGCCTGACCGGCGGCGACGGCTTCGCCGCGGGGACCCAGGCTGATGTGCTAGCTGGGCACAGCGTGGGCGAGGTGACTGCTACGGCACTGTCCGGGGTGCTCAGCGATGCCGATGCGATGCGCCTGGTGGCTGTGCGCTCGCGTGCCATGGCGAAGGCCGCCGCCGCGGAGCCGACGTCGATGGCGGCCGTGGTCGGCGGCGTGCGCGAGGAGGTCCTCGCCGCCATCGAACAGCACGGTCTGGCCCCGGCGAACATCAACTCTGCGGCGCAGGTGGTCGCAGCGGGCGCGCAGGAGGCGATCGCGGCGCTGGCCGCAGAGCCGCCGGCCCGTGCCCGCGTGATCCCCCTGCAGGTGGCCGGGGCCTTCCACACCCGGTACATGGCCTCGGCGCGCGAGGAGCTCGCGGCCTTCGCCCCTCAGCTCACCCCGCACGATCCGCTCGCGCAGTGCCCGCTGGTGTCCAACGCCTCCGGTGAAGTGGTCACCGAGGGTGCGCGCTACCTTGAGCTGATCGTGAACCAGGTGGCCTCGCCCGTGGACTGGGAGGCCTGCATGGGCGTGTTCGCCGAGCGCGGCGTGACGGGCATCCTCGAGCTCGCCCCGGCCGGCACGCTGACGGGCCTGGCCAAGCGGGAGCTGAAGGGTGTGGCTTTGCAGAATCTGAACACGCCGGAAGACCTGGAGGCCGCGCAGGCCTTCGTGAACGAGCACGGGCTGCACCACTTCGGGCCCGAGGAGGACTGATCATGACCGTCACCCTGAAGGCCCACCCCACCGTCGCGGGCTCCCGCGTCCTCGCCTACGGCGCCGCCCGCGGCGACCTCGTGGTGCCCAACGATGACCTCGTCGGCCCCATCGATTCCTCTGATGAGTGGATCCGGCAGCGCACGGGCATCATCACCCGCACCCGGGCGAGCGAGCAGATGGGTGTGCAGGACTTGGCGCTCGCGGCCGGGCGGGAGGCCGTGGAGACCTCGGGTATCGACCTGGAGACGCTGGATGCGATCATCGTCTCCACCATTTCCTTCCCGTACCCGACGCCGTCGCTCGCGACGTGGCTCGCCGGGCAGCTGGGACGGCCCGATGTCATCGCCTATGACATCTCGGCCGCCTGCGCGGGCTTCGCCTATGGGATCGGGCAGGCCGATGCGCTGATCCGCTCCGGCAGCGCCCGCAACGTCCTGGTGATCGGTGCGGAGAAGCTCTCCGACTACGTCTCCCCCACCGATCGTTCGATCTCGTTCCTGCTGGGCGACGGGGCCGGTGCCGCCGTCGTCGGCCCGAGCGAGGTGCCACTGATCGGCCCCACCGTGTGGGGGTCCGACGGCGACCACTGGGAGACGATCCGCATGACCGGCTCCCTCACCCAGTTCCGCGACGGCGAGGAGCCGTGGCCGACTCTCGAGCAGGATGGTCGCACCGTGTTCCGTTGGGCCGTGTGGCACACCGCGGCGAAGATCCGCGAGATGCTCGAGCTGTCGGGGCTGACGGTCGAGGACGTCGACGTGTTCGTGCCGCATCAGGCGAACATGCGGATCATCGACGAGCTCGCCAAGCAGCTGAAGCTGCCCGAGAACGTGGTGATCGGCCGCGATATCGCCGAAACCGGCAACACCTCGGCGGCCTCGATCCCGCTGGCAACGCACCGCCTGCTGGCCGAAGGCCAGGCGAAGAGCGGCGATGTGCTGGTCCAGTTCGGTTTCGGCGCGGGCCTGGCGTACGCCGGCCAGGTGCTCGTGCTGCCCTGATCCCACAGTCGGCGGGCTCTCAGTGAGGTGAGCATCACCTCTCGGCGAGTCCGCTGATCACCGCTGACAGATACCGCCCGGTCACAACGGTAGGCTGTCCCCCGCCACACATCCCCACTTCCGAAGGAGCAGTCATGGCACACACCGAGAACGAGATCCTCGAGGGCCTCGCCGAGATCGTCAACGAGGAGACCGGTGTCGCCACCGAGGACGTCAAGATGGACAAGTCCTTCACCGACGACCTCGACATCGACTCCATCTCGATGATGACCATCGTGGTCAACGCCGAGGAGAAGTTCGAGGTGCGCATCCCCGACGAGGAGGTCAAGAACCTGGCCACCGTCGGCGACGCCGTCAAGTACATCGCGAGCGCCCAGGCCTGAGCCCCGCATGACGCCCGGGACGCACACCGTCCCGGGCGTCTCCGTTCTCCGCCCGCACACCACCCGGAGGTTCTCCCATGTCCGCGTCCCGTCGCGTCGCCGTCACCGGTCTTGGCACCGTCAATCCGCTCGGCGGTGACGTCGCCTCCACGTGGGAGGCGGCGCTGGCCGGCACGTCAGCCGCCCGCACCTTGGAGAACGACTGGAAGGACTCGTACGGGCTGAGCGTCGACTTCGCCTGCCAGCTGATCGATGGGGCGCTCGAACCGCTGTCGCGCCCGGAGGCGAAGAAGCTCGATCCCTGCGGGCAGTACGCGATGGTCGCCGCCCGTGAGGCCTGGCAGGATGCCGGTGCTCCCGAGGTCGAGCCGGAGCGGCTCGGCGTAGTGGTCGGCACTGGGATCGGCGGGGTGTGGACCACGCTGGATCAGTGGGATGTAGTGCGTGAGCGCGGCGCCCGTCGAGTGAGCCCCTTCACTGTGCCGATGCTCATGGCGAATTCTGCGAGCGCCCACATTTCGATGGAGCTGGGTGCCCGCGCCGGGGCCCATACCCCCGTCTCCGCGTGCGCCTCCGGGGCGGAGGCCGTGGCGGCGGGCATGAACATGATCCGTGAGGGCCGCGCGGATGTGGTCGTCGTCGGTGGCACGGAGGCCTGCATCCACCCGATGACCCTGGCGGCGTTTGCGAACATCCGTGCGCTCTCCAGCCGTGTGGATGACCCGCAGCACGCTTCGCGCCCCTATGACGTGGACCGCGACGGCTTCGTGCTGGGCGAGGGCTCCGCGATCCTGGTGCTCGAGAGCGAGGAGCATGCCGCCGCGCGCGGCGCCGAGGTCTACGCCTATGCGGCTGGCCGGGGCATGGCCTCCGATGCCCATCACATCTCCGCGCCGTCCGCGGAGGGCCAGGCCCGCGCGGTGCGCGAGGCGGTGTCCGATGCTGGCGTGGCTGCTGCGGATATCAAGCACATCAATGCTCACGGCACCTCGACGCCGCTGGGTGACATCGGCGAGCTGCGCGCGGTCTCCGATGCGCTGGATGGTGTGACCGACCAGATCGTCGTAACCTCTTCGAAGTCGATGACGGGGCATCTCATGGGCGGCGCCGGGGCGATCGAGTCGCTCTTTTCCGTGCTCGCGGCGAAGCACCGCATCTCGCCGCCCACGATCAACATCGAGACGCTCGACCCCGAGACCCCGATGAGCATCGCTCAGAACAGCACGGTCGAGCTGCCCCAGGGCGATCTGGCGGTGCTGAACAACGCCTTCGGCTTCGGCGGCCACGACATCGCCGTGGTGTTCACGAGCGCCTGAGCGACCCTGGCCAGCGCGGACCTGCCCTGAGCGGGCCTCCGCCCGAGCGCCCCGCCCCCGCGCCGCTCAGCTCACGCGGTGAAGCCAGCGCATGGGCACGCCCTCGCCCGCGTGGCGGTAGATCTCCAGCTCCTCGTCCCAGGGCTCCCCGAGCGCGATGCCGAGCTCGCGCTGGAGGGCGCGGGCATCACCGCCAGCGCGTTCCATGCACCCGCGCACATGGTCCTCGGTGAGCACGATATTGCCGGCATGGTCGGTCGCGGCGTGGTGGATACCGAGCTCAGGGGTGCAGCTCCAGCGCGCGCCGTCGGTGCGGGAAGTGGCCTCCTGGGTGACCTCGAAGCGCACCTCGTGCATGCCGCGCAGGGCCGAGACCAGGTGCGCGCCGGTGTCCTCCCGGCCCCGCCAGCTGAGCTCGGAACGCATGAGGCCACGGCCGATGGACTGCTCCTCCCAGCGCATGTGGGGAGGCACGCCAATGACTCCGGCGGCGGCCCATTCGATGTGAGGCGTGAGGGCCCGCGGCGCGGAGTGGATATACAGAACGCCCTGGGTCATCTCGTTCCTTCCGGTTCCAATGCGTCTTCCCCAACGAATCGGTGCCCTGGATGGAATCGACGACAGCGGGCGGCTGTCTGCTGGTAGAGCTTAGAACCTCTCGCGGATCGCTCGCAATGCCTGCTTCTTCACCGACCGCTCCAAGCCGTCGAAGTACAGCGCGCCATCGAGGTGCCCCACCTCATGCTGGATGAGCCGGGCGATGATGCCCTCGCCGGCCAGTTCGATCTCCTCGCCCTCGAGGTTCTGGCCCACGCAGCGGGCGTAGGCGGCGCGGGTGCGGGGGTAGAACAGGCCCGGGACGGACAGGCAGCCCTCATCGTCGTGCTGCTCCTGCTCGGACAGCTCCACGATCACGGGGTTGAGGATGTAGCCCACTTCGCCGGTCTCCACGAGGTGCCAGGAGAAGGCGCGCTGGCTGACGCCGATCTGGTTGGCGGCCACGCCCGCTCGGCCGTCGTCATCCACGGTGTCCAGCAGGTCCTGGACGAGGGCCCGGGTGCCGTCGGTGATCGTGCGGATCTCGTCGCAGGGGGTGCGCAGCACGGGGTCGCCGACGATGCGGATCGGTCGGATCGCCATCAGGCCTGTTCCTCGCCCGGGTGCGGGCTCGCAGCATCAGCGGAGGTACCGTCCGCGGCCGACGGGTCCCCCTCCGCGGATGCCGCGTCACTCGCCGGAGCATTCGATTCAGCGCGCAGGGGGCGATGCTTCACCTCGACGCCGGGCACGACGGTGCGCTCGACGGTGCAGCCGGCCACGATGGCGCGCTGAATGACGGTGCCAAGCGCCTGGACCTGCTCCTCGGAGAGGCCCTCGAGCGGCAGCTGCAGCTCCTCGACGATCCGCTCGTAGCGGTTCAGCTCGTCATCGGCGGTGCCGTGCGCCCACAGGCGGAGGTCCACCTGCTGGCCCAGTCGGCGGGCGATGGCGTTGTCCGCGGACATGCCGGCGCAGCCGATCAGTGCGAGCTTCAGCAGCTCACCGGGGTTGATCTGGCCTTCGCCGTGGCCGATGGGGATCTCGACGCCGCGCTGGTTGCGGCCCACGAGGGTGCGATGTCCAGTGCGGTCAGCCCACACGCTGCCGGGTCCGAAATCCTCGGGCAGCTCGAAGCGATCATCGGGCAGGGTCGGCATCGGCCTGGCTCCTTCAACGGCGTGGGGTGGGGCGGAAATGCGACAGCCCCGGAGGTGGTGTCCGGGGCTGTGCGCTGTGGGCTCCCGCAGTTGGACTTGAACCAACAACCCTTCGATTAACAGTCGAATGCTCTGCCGATTGAGCTATGCGGGATCGACCTGGACGACTCTAGCAGGGTCGCCGCCGCGCCTGCACGTCGAGATGCCCTCCAGGGTGGGATTATGACGAAGCTAACCCCGCCAGGCGGGCGTTGATCTCGTCGTCGGCTGTGGGGTCGGTGGAGCCGCGCACCTCGAGCGTGGGGACCAGCCCGTCGTCGGCCGCCTGATGCTCCTCACCGTGCGTCTGGGCGGTGGCCTCGGTGCTGCGGTCGGTGATGATCTGGAGCATGCGCCGGGCGGCCAGGCGTCCGTATTCGACGGCGGAGCGGCTGGCGGCGGTGATGCGCGGCCGATGGGAGCGCATCATCGCGGAATCCTCGTAGGAGGCGATGGCGATGTCCTGCGGGATGCGCAGACCTTGCTGGGCGATCACGCGGGCTCCGCCGAGGGCCATCTCATCGCTGTCATAAATGATCGCGGTGGGCGCATCGCCCGTGCGCAGCAGTTCGGCGGTGGCTGTCGCGGCACCGTAGGCGGTGAACCCGGCCTCATGGAGGATTGGGTCGATGCCTTGCTCGGCGCACAGGGCGGCGAAGGTGGCGTCGCGGGTCGCGGTGTGGAGGTATTCGCCAGCGCCGGCCAGGCGGGCGATGCGGCGATGCCCAGCCTTTGCGAGATGTTCGACGAGCAGGCGGGTGACGAAGGCATCGTCGGCGTAGACGGCGGGCAGGGTGCCGTGGTGACCGGGGCCGCCGACGACGAGGGCGGGCTGCCCGAGCTGTTCGAGGACGGGGACGCGCGGGTCATCCACGCGCAGGTCCAGCAGGATCACGCCATCCACGCGGCGCTGCCCGAACCAGCGGCGGTAGGTTTCGATCTCCGCGTCGGTGTTCTCTACGATCTTCATCTGCAGCGAGTAGTCCCGGGCGCTGAGGACCTCCTGCAGTCCGGCGATGAACCCGCCGAAGAATGCTTCGCTGCCCAGCACGTCCGCGGGGCGGGCGAGGACCATGCCGATGGTGAGCACGGGCGCCCCGGCCAGTGCCCGGGCCGCGTGGGAGGGCATCCAGTTCAGTTCGCGGGCGATCTCGACGATCCGCGCGCGGGTGGCATCGGAGACCCCGGGGCGGCCGTTGACCGCGAGGGAAACAGCGGCAGCGGTGACTCCGGCACGCTCGGCGATGTCGGCGATGGTGACGCGTCGGCCGCGGCCTCTCCCCTGCGGCGCAGAGGTTCGACCTTCGCGGGGTTCCGCGGTGGACGGCGCTGTGCTGTTCGCGGCTTTCCGCGTACTCTGAGACGCTGTCATCGCCGATTCCTCCCGACGCTGGGATCGTATCTCGTAACTGTAGGCCCACCAGCTGATCTGAGGCTGAGCGGAGGTCCCGCGCTCGGCCTACTTGAACGCTATAGTAGTGGGAACATCTGGCATTGCGGCAGCGATCAGCGAATCACGCTGTCGCATTGTTCCATCCCATCACCCTCACCTGCTCGCGACCTGAAGGACACCGATGTCTGCCACTGCCCCGCCCGCGACCCCGACCACGACGCGGCCCGGGACCGCTGCTGCGGTGCGCTTCGGCGCGAACTACACGCCGCGGCGCGGCTGGTTCCATGCATGGCTGGATCTGGATCTGGACCAGGTGGGTGAGGATCTACAGGAGATCGCCGAGCTCGGCGCGGACCACGTGCGGATCTTCCCGCTGTGGACCCTGCTGCAGCCCAACCGCACTCTCATTCGCGAGCGCGCCCTCGAGGATGTGCGCGCCGTGGTGGATGTGGCCGGGCGGCTGGGCCTGGATGTGTGCGTGGACGCGATTCAGGGGCATCTGTCAAGCTTCGATTTTCAGCCCAGCTGGCTGACCACCTGGCACCGTCGGAACATGTTCACCGATCCCGACGTGGTGGCCTCCACCGCAGAGCTGGTGCGCCGCCTGTCTGCGCAGGTGGCCGATGCGCCGAACCTGCTGGGCATGAGTGTGGGCAATGAGGTCAACCAGTTCAGCGCCTCCAACCACCCGGATCCCGATCCGCTGAGCGTTCAGCAGGCTGAGGCGTGGACCCGGCGGATGCTGCAGGCTGCCCGCGAGGGGGCGCCGGAGGGCCTGCATTCAGTGGCGAACTATGACGCCGCGTGGTTCATGGACGATCACGCCTTCACCCCGGATCAGTCCGCACAGCTGGGGGACGCGACGGTGGTGCATTCGTGGATCTTCGATGGCACCGGGCAGAAGTACGGGCCGCGCTCCTACGAGGTGGAGCACCGGGCGGAGTATTACCTCGAGCTCGCGCGCAGCTTCTCCCCCGCTCCGGAGCGGCCGCTGTGGCTGCAGGAGGTGGGCGCGCCCCGCAATGTGCTGGGTGAGGACGATGTAGCGTGGTTCGTCACCCGCACTGTGGAGACGGCGCTCGATTGCCCGCAGCTGTACGGCGTGACCTGGTGGTGCTCGCACGACGTCTCGCAGGACTTGGCGGATTTCCCGCCGCTCGAGCACACGCTGGGGCTGTTCACGGCCGATGGGGCGCTCAAGGACTCCGGCCGTGCGTTCCGTGATGCGATCGCCGCGGCGAAGGAGCAGGCGCCCGCAGCGCCGCGAGGGCGCGCGATCGACTTCCCCGTCGGGCCGCACCCGCTGCTGGAGCGCTCTGCCGCTGCTCCCGGCGGCGCGGTGTTCGAGGCGTGGATGGAAGCGTCACGGGCCGGGGAGCGGCCGGCGGTGCGCGTGATGCGCGAGCACGGCGAACTGCGCGCGGGCGATACCCGCACCGGCGGCGCTGCGGCGACTCGCGGCAGGGCCTGAGAGCGCGCTCATGGGCTAGCGGATTCATGCCGAGGGGCACCAGCTTCACACGAAGGCTCGCCAGCCGCCCCTCCGTGGCCACAACATGTCCTGCCTGTGATCCATCTGAGCAGGTCACAGCGGCTGACGTGGTAGATTCTGCGAGGCCCTCGTGCAGGGCGCGGCCCAGTAGCTCAGCAGGTTAGAGCAGCGGACTCATAATCCGTCGGTCGCGGGTTCAAGCCCCGCCTGGGCCACCGAGAAACACCATGTGACTAGGCGTGGTGCCTGACCTTCTGAGTGTCGCATCGAGGGTCCGCGCCGACCACCACGAACGTGTCATACACCACCCCGCTGGTGGGCAAGTGAGCACGCGGCGGTAGGTTGACCGGGTTGCTTCGAAAGACATTCGTGCCGATCCGCCGTGTGGGCGGAGATGGCAATGCAGGACCTGGTTCCTTCTGAAAGTGCGTCGAGTCAGCACCCCCGGGCAGCCGAAACGCGGCTGCTCATCTACCCAGAAGGGATCCGATATGGATACCGGCACCGTCAAGTGGTTCAACGGCGACAAGGGCTTTGGCTTCATCGCCCCCGACAACGGCTCGGCCGACGTCTTCGTGCACTTCAGCGCGATTCAGTCCACCGGCTACCGCACCCTCGAGGAGGGCCAGAAGGTCCAGTTCGAGACCGAGCGCGGCCAGAAGGGCCTGCAGGCGGCGAATCTCTCCGTCATCGCCTGAGACCCCAGCGTCGAAGGACTGTCGACACAGCGCAGCGCCGAGGGGAGACCGGCACCGTGATGATCACGGATCCTGTCTCCCTTCTCGCTGACCCTGACCTTGTTCCTCTTGTCCAGGCCATCCGGGCAGAGATCCTCACCGGTTCCGCATCGCCGGAGGGCATCGCGCTCTCGCTGCTTGAGCAGCCGCAGGCCTACCCCGATCCGCCCCGATGGACGCAGCAGATCGAGGCTGTCGACGAGGATGACATTGGCGCCGTCATCACGCCCTTTCAGGTGATCGAAGATCTGGTGCTGGACCCGCCCACCGGGAACCCCGGACGCCGACATCCCTCAGCGCGGCCTGGGGGTCTGAGCGACAGCCGGAGACCGTAGGCGCGTGACCACGATCGGCATCTGTCCGCGGCCGTCACAACTCTCGGCCTGCGCTCCACCGCCCGGGCTGAGCACTCGAGTGCTCGCCTCACTCCTCCCGCGCATGCAGCGCCCGGCGCCGGGCCTGTACCTGCCCCAGGCGCGTCATGATCTCCTGGTACCGCTCGGCATCGGCGGGATCAGTGCGCTGCAGGCGCTGCTTGAGCACCGAGTACTCGCGGGTGATGGACAGCTCTGTGAGGCGGTCCAGCAGCGAATCCCCCAGCCGCCGCAGCCCGTCCTCATCCCGGGCCGGCAGGTCCAGGTTCGCGATCTCCACGATGAGCGGGCGCACCGTCTCCCCCGCGATCTCGAGCACCTGCTCGAGGTAGCGTGCCGGCGCCAGCTCCCCCGCCACGGCATCCAGCAGCGTGCCCGCGGCGAGCATCACGTCCCACACGCCCTGCAGGGCAGGCACATGGAAGGAGTCATCGGGCAGGGCCGCGACCTTTTCCGGGTCCAGCAGCTGCGGGGCCTGCACCATTGCGGCCAGGGACTGCGTCTCCACCTGCCCCACGGGATCCCGCGGGGAGACCACGTCCGCCAGGCGCGGGATCGGCAGGCTCGAGCCGTCCTCGCCCCCGTCGGCCCCCTCCACCGGGCGTTCCTCCAGCAGCGGTTCCTCCTGAGCCCGTCGGCGCCCGCTCCCCTCGGCGCGGGCGGCGTCATGGACGGCGCGCAGCACGGTGCGCTCCTCCATCCCGAGCCAGCCCGCCAGACGCCGCGCATACTCCGGGCGCATGGCCCGATCGCGGATCCGGGCCACCACCGGCGCGGCCATACGCAGCGCCGTGACCTGCCCTTCCACAGTGTCCAGGTCCACTTGGGAGATCGCGGTGCGGATCGCGAACTCGAACAGGGGCCGACGGGATTCGATGAGGTCCCGCACCGCCTGGTCGCCCTGGGCGATCCGCAGATCGCACGGATCCATGCCGCTGGGCTCCACGGCCACGAAGGTCTGGGCGACGAAGCGCTGGTCCTCCTCGAAGGCGCGCAGCGCGGCCTTCTGCCCCGCGGCATCACCGTCGAAAGTGAAGATGACCTCCCCGGCGAAGCCGCGCCCGTCAGTGTTCAGCCGCAGCCCCGCCGAGCGGTTCGAATCCCCCATGACGCGCCGCACGATTTTCACGTGCTCAGCACCGAAGGCGGTGCCGCAGGAGGCGACCGCTGTCCCGACCCCCGCGAGGTGCGCGGCCATCACGTCGGTGTATCCCTCGACGACGACCACCCGATGCTGGGAGGCGATCTCCTTGCGCGCCAGGTCCAGGCCGTACAGCACGGAGGACTTGTGGTAGATCGCGGTCTCGGGGGTGTTCAGGTACTTCGGGCCCTGATCGTTCTCCAGCAGGCGCCGGGCACCGAAGCCGATCGTGGAGCCGGTGATGTCGCGGATCGGCCACACCAGTCGGCCGCGGAAGCGGTCATACACGCCGCGCTGTCCCTGGGAGGCGAGGCCGCTCGCGGTCAGCTCCGGCTCGGTGAAGCCGCGTGAGCGCAGCAGGGACGTCACAGCATCCCAGCCCTCGGGCGCGAAGCCCACGCCGAAGCGCTCCGCGGCGGCCTGGTCGAAGCCCCGCTCGGTGAGGAAACGTCGGCCCACCTCCGCGGCGGGGGTGCTGAGCTGTTCGCGGTAGAACTCCTCAACGATGGCGTGGGCGTCGAGCAGACGCCGACGGGTGCCGAAATCAGGCCGGTCTCCGCCCTTGCCGTCACCTTCCTCGTAGTGCAGCTGGACGCCGTAGCGGCCGGCCAGCAGCTCCACGGCTTCGACGAAGCTCAGATGGTTGATCTTCTGCACAAAGGAGATGACGTCCCCGCCCTCGCCGCAACCGAAGCAGTGCCAGTGCCCCAGCTGGGGGCGGATGTTGAACGACGGGGTCTTCTCGTCGTGGAAGGGGCACAGGCCCTTCATCGACCCGATCCCGGCCGGGCGCAGCGTCACATGCTCGGAGACCACCTCGTCCAGGCGCGAGCGTTCGCGCACGAGGTCCACATCGGCCCGACGGATCAGCCCCCTGGCCATCAGCGCACCCCTTCCCACACCGCCGCCGTCGGCGGCAGCACTGCCGCCTGCTCTCCCACCTGTATCACAGCTCCGCCCCGAGACCCGGCAGCGGGGTGTCCGCGGCGGTGAGGTGGGTGACCTCCCGATCGAACAGCGTCCCGTGCAGGCGCCGCGCGGTGACATCGGTGTAGGAGGCGATCTGGTCGATCACCACCCGGTGGCGGGCAGCGTCATCCTCCGCTTGCTCCCACAGCTCAGCGAACAGGGGGCTGAGGTGCTGGGTGCCGGTGTTCAGCAGGCGGGAGTGGAGGTCCCGCAGGATCTCCTCCTGCGCCTCGTAGACGGGCTGCTGCCACGCGGCGGACATGACATACGCGGCCGCGAGCCCCTTGAGCACCGCGATCTCCAGATGGGTCTCCTCCGGCACGATGACATCGGCGCGGAAGCGGGCGATGGGCTCCTCGCCGTGGGCCTGCCGGGTGGCGTGGATCGCGGAGCGGGTGAAACGGCCGATGAGCTGGCTGGCCATGTTCTTCAGCGCCGCGGCATCGCGCATGGAGCCGCTGAAGGCGGGCAGCCACGTCGGCTCCGCCTCGAGCCGGGTGAGGGCCTCATCGAGGGCCTCCACGGACTCATCGGGCATGTACCAGTCCTGCACGACATACAGCGCGGCGGCGCGCTCCATCGGGTCCCGCAGCGCTCCCAGGCTCAGGGTGCCGCCGGTGATCGCATCCTCGATGTCGTGGACGGAGTAGGCGATGTCATCGGCGAGGTCCATCACCTGGGCCTCGAAGCATTTCCGCAGCGGCGGGGCGCCCGCTCGGGCCCAGTCGAACACCGCGAGGTCATCGGCGTAGGCGCCGAACTTCGAAGAGGACGGATTGGGCCCCTCGCCGCGGGCCCACGGGTATTTGATCGCCGAATCCACGACGGCGCGCGTCAGGTTCAGGCCATAGGGGCGGTCCTCCCCCAGCACCTTGGGTTCCAACCGTGTCAGCAGACGTAGCGTCTGGGCGTTGCCCTCGAAGCCGCCGATCTCGCGGGCGAGGTCATCCAGCACCCGCTCGCCGTTATGCCCGAAGGGCGGATGGCCGAGGTCATGGGACAGGCACGCGGCATCGACCACATCGGGATCACAGCCCAGCTCCGCCCCGATATCCCGACCCACCTGCGCCACCTCGAGGGAATGCGTGAGGCGGGTGCGCACGAAGTCATTCGCCCCCGCACCGAGCACCTGGGTCTTCGCCCCTAGGCGGCGCAGCGCCGAGGAGTGCAGCACCCGGGCGCGGTCCCGCTGGAACGGGGTGCGGGACTGGGACTTCGGCGGCTCCGGGGCCCAGCGCTCGAGGTCCGTGCTCGTGTACCCGACGGGCGGGGTAGGGATCTCGGTCATCGGTTCATCCTCCCGAGGTGTCCAGCTCGGCCTCGTCCAGGCGCGCAGCATGCTCCGCGGACAGCTCCCGCGAGTCCATCCAACCCTCCGGGACCACAGCCTTTTTCGGGGAGCCGGCGCGGCCGCGCGGTCCCTCCACCGCGGCCCCCGGGTAGGGGCTGGTCAGATCCAGCTCGGCGAGCTTGGCGTCCAGATCGGCGAGGGACTCCATGGTCGCGAGCCGGTGACGCATCTGCCCACCCACCGGGTAGCCCTTGAAGTACCAGGCCACATGCTTGCGCAGGTCCCGCAGAGCGCGGCCCTCATCCTCGAAGAACTCCACCAGCAGTTCGCCGTGCCGGCGCAGGATCGCCGCGACCTCCCCCAGACTCGGGCGCACCCGGTCAGGCTTGCCCGCAAACCCGGCGGCAAGATCGGCGAACAGCCACGGCCTGCCCTGGCAGCCGCGCCCCACCACTACACCGTCGCAGCCGGTCTGGTCCATCATCGTGATCGCGTCCTCGGCCGACCAGATGTCCCCGTTGCCAAGCACCGGAATGTCGGTGACGAGTTCCTTGAGGTCCGTGATCGCATCCCAGCGGGCCTGCCCGGAGTAGTGCTGGACCACGGTGCGGCCGTGCAGCGCGATCGCCGCGGCCCCCACCTCCTGGGCGATCAGCCCCGCATCGCGGTAGGTGAGGTGCGCATCGTCGATCCCCATGCGGGTCTTCACCGTCACCGGCACGCCATCCCCGGCGGCCTCCACGGCGGCGCGCACGATCTGGGTGAACAGCTCGCTCTTCCACGGCAGCACCCCGCCGCCGCCGCGACGCGTCACCTTCGGCACCGGGCAGCCGAAGTTCAAATCCACGTGGTCGACGAGGTCCCGTTCGCGCAGCATCTCCACGCTGCGGCGCACCGTATGCGGGTCCACGCCGTAGAGCTGGATGGACCGCGGCGTCTCCCGCTCGCCCATCGTCACCAGGCGCCAGGACTCCCGGTGGTCCTCCACGAGCGCGCGGGTGGTCACCATCTCTGAGACGTACAGCCCACCGTCATCGGCGCTGTGCAGGGCCCCGAACTCGCGGCACAGCAGTCGGAAGGCCATGTTCGTGATCCCGGCCATCGGGGCGAGCACCACCGGGGTATCCACGGTGTGAGGGCCGATGGTGAGGGTCCGACGGTTCGCCGGCGCAGCAGGACGAGCAGCGTCGGCAGGGGCGCCGGGGCCGACTGGGACGTCGGCGGCGGTGACGGAGGCAGGGGCAGGGACGGTCATCGGCTCGATTGTCCCACCTGGGCCGCCGCGGCGGGTGCCCGCCACAGGTGATGTGCACCCCGGGCCCTAGGCCCGTGGCGAACACCCCTGTGACCTGGGATGATCAGGGTATGGCCTTCACCGCGCTGCCGCACCTGCTGATCGGTGCCGCCTCCTCTGCCCTGCAGATCGAGGGCGGGGACCGCGGCAACAACTGGTACGACTGGGCGCAGGTGCCCGGGAACATCCGCGACGGCTCCACGCCGCTGCGCAGCACCGACCACTGGGTGCGATGGCGCGAGGACACGGATCTGCTGACGGGCCTGGGGCTGCAGATCTACCGCATGAGCGTCGAGTGGTCGCGGATCGAGCCGCGGCCCGGGGAGTTCGATACCGTGGCGCTCGAGCGCTACCGGGAGGAGATCGCGGCGCTGCAGGCCGGTGGGGTGCAGGTGCTCGTGAGCCTGCATCACTTCTCCCAGCCGTCCTGGTTCCAGGGGCTGGGGGAATGGACCATCCCGCAGTCGGTTCCGATCTGGCTGCGGTTCGTGCGGGAGGTCGTCACGGCGCTGAAGGATCTCGTGACCGACTGGGTCACCATCAACGAGCCGAACGTTTACGCCGCCCAGTCGCATCTGTGGCAGGAGGGGCCGCCCGGGGATCGCAGCCCCGGCAAGGTCCGGGCGGTGATGGCGCATATGGCTGAGGCGCATTGCCGTGCCTATCTGCTGATCCATGAGCTGCAGGCCGATGCGCGGGTGGGGTTCGCCCATCACATGCGGGCCTTCGACCCGAAGAACTCGCGCAACCCGCTGCATCGGGCGGCGGTGCCGCTCAGCTCCGCCCTGTTCCAGGACGTGATCGCCGAGGCGATGCTGACCGGGCGCTTCCGCCGCCTCCTGGGTCGCCAGCCCGCGGGCATCACGCCCGGGCGCTTCCACGACTACCTGGGGCTGAACTACTACGCGCGCACCGCGAGCGCCGGACTGTCCGACGGGACCTTCCCAGGCGTGCCCGTGAACGACCTGGGCTGGGAGATCTACCCCGAAGGGCTCGTGCGCTGCATCCGCTGGCTCCGGGAGCGCTCGGCTGCGCCGGTGTGGATCACCGAGAACGGCACCGCGGACAACGGCGACCCGGCCACCGGTCTGCTCGAGCGGTTCCGCTGCCGGTTCCTCGATGACCATCTCTCGCTGCTGGCGGATCCCACGCGCGGTGTGGAGCGCTACTACCACTGGTGCTTCGTGGACAACTGGGAGTGGCAGGAGGGCGAGATGCCGCGCTTCGGCCTGGTGCACAACGATTACGAGACCCAGACCCGCACCATCAAGCCCTCCGGGCGTTTTCTTGCCCGGATCATCGCCGAGGGCGGGATCAGCGATGCGGCGCGGGAGGAGTTCGTGGCCCCGCAGCGCTACCGCATCGGCTGAGGAGTGCCGGCGGCGTCATGGGCCCGGACCCGGGGTCCCGGGCCCCCTGATCCGCCGCGGGGGACAATGGCACCATGGCATCGTGCCTCTCCCGTCTGCACGATGCACCCCGTCAAAGGAGAAGACTGTTGACTGCTCCCGCTGCTGAGTCCCGCCCGGTGCCGCGTTTCGGCCTGGTCGCGCAGGTGGATCACGCCGATCTCGCCGGCGGCATCGCCCTGTTCGAGGATGCCGACCGTCTGGGCTACGACGTGGGGTATGTGCGGGTGCGGCACCTGCAGGATGCTCTGTCCTCGCCGCTGCCGTTTTTGACGGCGGCGGCGCTGCACACCGAGCGGATCCAGGTGGGTACCGCCGTGATCCCCCTGCGGTTCGAGAACGCCGGGCGGCTCGCCGAGGATCTGGCCACCACCGATCTGCTCACCGGCGGTCGACTGCGCCCGGGGCTCGGCTCGGGCTACTCGGCGCATGATGCGATCTACACCCGCGCCTTCGGGCAGGTCCAGGGGGACCGCACCGAGATGGTGAACCGGGTGCTGCATGATCTGCTGCGCTTCGTGGACGGCGAGGTGGTCGCGGGGGCCGATGCGCATATCGAGGGTGTGGAGCCCGGGACGCCGCTGCGGATCGAGCCGCGGGCGGAGGGTCTGCGGGAGCGTCTGGCCTACGGCGCGGCAAGCCCCGCGCGTGCGGCGATGGCCGGATCCCTGGGACTGGGTTTGCAGCTGGCCACGATGGCGCCCGATGACGGCTCCGGTCGCTCCTTCGAGGTGCTGCAGCTGGAGGCGCTGCGCGCCTACCGCGAGGCCTCCCGCGAGGCGGGGCACGGCGATGGGCACGTGATGGTCTCCCGCCAGATGCTGCCCATGCGCACCGAGGAAGAGCTCGAGCAGTGGGTGTCCCTGATCCCGCGCGAGCGCGCTGCCGCACCGGCGGTGGCCGCCGAGCATGCGGGCGTAGAGATCGGCGGGAATCCCGCGGTGTTCAGCCGCGTGGTGCTCGATGATCCGATGACCGTGGCGCATGCACTGCTCAGCGATGCAGTGGTGCAGGAGGCCGATGAGATCTGCCTCGTGCTGCCCTTCGGTGCCTCCGCGCACGCCCGCCACCAGGTGCTGGAGACCTTCGCGACCGATGTGGTCCCGCACCTGCTCACGGCCATCGTGTGACGAGGGTCCGCGAGCAGCTCTCTCACATCTCCTCGACGCCCACGATCGACGGTTTCCCGAAGGGCCACACCCGGTACCCCTGCGTGGTGAAGCGGTAGGTCGCCCCCTGCTCAAGCCCCTCCGGGAACTGCTCGTCGAGCTCCTCGGCACTCGCGCCGCCGCCGTCGAGTCCGAGGAAACTCGTGGCACCCCAGCGCAGCTCGCCGCATTGCTCGGTCTCGATCGTGACCGAGCTGGACATGCCCGATCCTCGCTTGTTCCTGACGGTCGTGTACCCGCCAGTGACCGTGCACTCCTTCTCTCCGCCACCCACAAAGCTCGCCGCGAAACTCACCGCGAGGAACCCGAGGACCAGAAAGGTCAGCACCGTCCCGATCCACGTGCCGGGCTTGCTCTCGCTCTGGTGCCCCTGCTCCGACGCGGATGCGCTGCTGCTCATGATCATCCCCTTCCGACGAGCGGCCCGCGCCGCCCGCGAGCACGGTACCGCACGGAACGCGGCACCGCGGGAATCAATCCCGCAGTCCTACGCTCCACCTCCAGCAGCGGTCTCCAGTAGCGCATCCACCGCATCGGCGCGTACGCCTTGCACCGGGAAAACCAGGCGCAGCTGCCGTCGTGGTCGGGGAATCAGACGCCCAGCAGACGGGATCCGAGGTAGGAGGCCACCTGGTCCAGGGCGATGCGCTCCTGGGCCATGGAGTCGCGCTCGCGGATGGTCACAGCCTGGTCCTCGGCGGTCTCGAAGTCGATCGTGACGCAGAAGGGGGTGCCGATCTCATCCTGGCGGCGGTACCGGCGGCCGATGGCCTGCGAGACGTCCATATCGACGTTCCAGTGCTGGCGCAGTTCATCGGCCAGGGCGGTGGCGCGCGGGACCAGGTCCCCGCTCTTGGACAGCGGCAGCACGGCAACCTTGACGGGGGCCAGGCGCGGATCCAGGCGCAGCACGGTGCGCTTGTCCACGCCGCCCTTGGTGTTGGGGGCCTCGTCCTCGGTGTAGGCGTCCACCAGGAAAGCCATCATCGCGCGGGTCAGGCCGAAGGACGGCTCGATCACGTACGGGGTGTACTTCTCACCGCTGGCCTGGTCGAAGTACTGCATCGTGGCGTTGGAGTGCTCGGTGTGGCTGCCGAGGTCGAAGTCGGTGCGGTTGGCCACGCCCATCAGCTCGCCCCACTCGCTGCCCTGGAAGCCGAAGCGGTACTCAATGTCGATCGTGGCGGCGGAGTAGTGGGCGCGCTCGCCATCGGGAACATCGAAGCGGCGCAGGTTCTCCTCCCGGATGCCCAGGTCGATGAACCAGTTCCAGCACGCCTCCACCCAGTGGTCGAAATGCTCCTCGGCTTCCTGCGGCGGGGTGAAGTACTCGATCTCCATCTGCTCGAACTCGCGGGTGCGGAAGATGAAGTTGCCGGGGGTGATCTCATTGCGGAAGGCCTTGCCGACCTGGCCGATGCCGAACGGCGGCTTCACCCGGGAGGCGGTGACGACGTTCAGAAAGTTCACGAAGATGCCCTGGGCAGTCTCGGGCCGCAGGTAGTGCAGACCGGTCTCGTTGTCCACCGCGCCGAGGTAGGTCTTCATCAGGCCGGAGAACTGCTGCGGATCAGTGAACTCGCCGCGGTTGCCGCAGTTCGGGCAGGCGATCTCCGTGAGCCCGCCCTCGGGGGCGCGGTTCTTCTTGGCTTCGAAGGCCTCGATGAGGTGGTCCTCGCGGAAGCGCGAATGGCAGCTCTTGCACTCCACGAGCGGGTCGGTGAACGTCGCGACGTGACCGGAAGCCTCCCACACGGCCTTCGGCAGGATGATCGAGGAGTCCAGCCCCACCATGTCTCCGCGGGACTGCACGAAGGTGCGCCACCACTGACGCTTGATGTTCTCCTTCAGCTCCACGCCCAGCGGACCGTAGTCCCAGGCCGAGCGGGTACCGCCGTAGATCTCCCCGGCGGGGAACACGAAGCCGCGCTTCTTGGCGAGGGAGATGACGTTGTCCAGCGCACTGGCGGGGGCCTTGGCCACGGGGATTCTCCTGGTGACGGGGATATCGGGTACGCATCCAGCATAGTCGGCAGCGCCGCACGAACCGGGTGCGGCGAGCCTGCCAGAGCATCACAGGCTGTGATGGTCGGCACGAACAGGCGCCGCGCCGTCCTCAGCGGCTTGCATGGAGCCCCTGAACTGCTGAGAATGATTGTCATGCCCTTCGATATGACTCCGTCCCGTCGTTCCGTTCTCGCGCTGCTCGGCCTGGGCAGCGGTGCCGCCGTGCTCGCCTCCTGTGGCAGCAACGGCGAAGGTGGCGGCGGCAGCAGTGATGGTGGTGGCTCCGGCGGCGGTGCGCTGGACATCGTGACCTCGAACTACCCGATGACCTATCTCGTGACCGCCATCGGCGGTGACCGGGTGACGCTCACGGACCTCGCCACCCCGGGCGCTGACCCGCACGGCCTGGAGCTGTCGGTGCAACAGACCATGGCCGTCCAGGAAGCGGATCTGGTGCTGCAGATCCCCGGCTACCAGCTGGCGCTGGATGATGCGGTCGCCTCCGGCAAGGCCGACAACGCCCTGGACGTCTCCGGCGTGATCGAGATGCTGCCCTCGGACGGTGCCGAGCATGACCACGATCACGGCGATGATCATGACGAGCACGATCACGACGAGCACGATCATGATCACGAGCATGACGAGCACGATCATGAGCATGACGAGCATGACCATGAGGACGATGCTCACGACGACGAGCACGACGACCACGAGCACGACGATCACGAGGGCCATGACCACGGCCCGAATGATCCCCACATGTGGCACGACCCGCTGCGCATGGCCCAAGTGGGCGAGGCGCTCGCCGCAAAGCTCGGCGAGCTCGACCCCGAGGGCGCTGAGACCTACCAGCAGGCTGCGGCGGATCTGCGCACCGAGCTCGAGGAGCTCGATGCGGAGCTGACCGAGCTCTACCAGAAGAGCTCCGGGGAGCGCACCTTCATCACCAGCCACGCCGCCTACGCGTACCTCGCCGAACGGTACGACCTGCACCAGGTGGGCATCGCCGGGGTGGACCCCGAGACCGAGCCGTCCCCGCAGCGTCTGCTCGAGCTCGAGGAGCTCATCAAGGCCGAGGGCGTCGACACGATCTTCTTCGAGACCACCGCCTCGCCGAAGGTCGCCCAGACCCTCGCCGACAACGCCGGGGTCGCCAGCGAGGAGCTCGACAACCTCGAGACCCAGCTGGATCAGGCGAAGGACTATCCTGCAGTGATGCGAGAGAACGCGAACAAGCTCGTGGACAGCTGGTCGTGACGACCGCCCCCTCCCCGGCCCTCGACGTCCACGGCGCCTCGGTGCGCCTGGGCGGCGCGGCGATCCTCCAGGACGTCGACCTCACGGTGCAGGCCGGGGAGACCGTCGCCCTGCTGGGCGCCAACGGTTCGGGCAAATCCACGCTGCTGCGCGCGGCCGTCGGTGTGGTCCCCATGGAATCCGGCTGCGTCGAGCTGTTCGGCAGCCCCCTGGACCGTCGGCGCAGCCATGACGTGCTGGGTTACGTGCCGCAGGACTCCCCCGAGTTCGGGTCCATCCCCGCGACCGCGCGGGAGGTCGTCACCTCCGGGTTGCTGTCCTCGCGCGCCTGGTTCCCGCGCCCCTACGACCCCCGGGTGAAGACGGCCCTGGAGGCCGTGGGGATGGCGGATCTTGCCCGTCGGCCCATCACCCGCATGTCCGGGGGGCAGCGCCGACGGGCCATGATCGCCCGCGCGCTCGTGCGGGATCCGCGCCTGCTGGTGCTCGATGAACCCTTCGCCGGCGTGGACCTCGGCACCCAGCAGCTGCTCGCCCAGCTGTTCCGGGATCTCGCCGCCCGCGGCGTATCGATCCTCGTGGTGCTGCATGAGATCGGGATGCTCGAGCAGGACATCGACCGTGCCGTGGTGCTCGATCACGGGCATGTCATCCATGACGGCGCAGTGGCTGATCGCCCGCTGATGGATCCG
This sequence comes from Brachybacterium sp. Marseille-Q7125, assembly GCF_023062615.1. Classification (NCBI taxonomy): domain Bacteria; kingdom Bacillati; phylum Actinomycetota; class Actinomycetes; order Micrococcales; family Dermabacteraceae; genus Brachybacterium; species Brachybacterium sp. Marseille-Q7125. Next base: position 41,369 of record NZ_JALLAL010000003.1, read on the forward strand.
GGTCATGAGCACCCGCACACAGACCTCACCGCTCACGACTGCCTCGGACAGGAGATCCACCCGGCATGATCTCCCCCCTCGACATCCTCACCTCCGATCTGCTGCGCTACCCGCTGATCATCGCGGTGCTAATCGGTCTGACCGCGCCCGTGGTCGGGACCTATCTGGTGCAGAAGCGTCTGTCGCTGCTGGGCGACGGCCTGGGGCACGTGGCGCTGACCGGTGTGGCGATCGGCTGGCTGGTCGGCGCCTGGACCGCTGCGACGCCCGTGGATCTGCTGGCGATCCCCGGTGCGCTGGCGGCCTCTGTCATCGGGGCGCTCGCCATCGAGTACGTGCGCGAGGTGGGGCACACCAGCCGCGATGTCGCTCTCGCGATCCTGTTCTACGGCGGTATCGCCGGGGGTGTGGTCATCATCCAGCTGGCCGGTGGCACGTCCCAGAACCTCATGGGGTACCTGTTCGGTTCGCTGTCCACCGTGACGCGCTCGGACATGATCATCGCCGCGGCCCTGTCCCTGGTGGTGCTCGCGATCGGCATGGGGCTGTCCGGCCTGCTGTCCGCGGTGACCGGGGATGAAGAGTTCGCGCGGGCCTCGGGGCTGCCGGTGCGCCTGGTGAACGTCGCGATTGCCGTGATGGCGGCGCTGACGGTGACGCTGTCGATGCGGATCGTCGGCGCACTGATGGTCTCCGCGCTCATGATCGTGCCTGTCGCCGCCGCGCAGCAGATGGTCGTCGGCTTCGCACGCACCATGCGCACCGCCATGGTGATCGCCGTGGCCTGTTCGCTGGGCGGTCTGCTGCTGACCGTGTACGTGGACCTGCCACCGGGCGGCGTCATCGTGCTGACGACGATCGCGGTGTACATCGTGGCGCTGACCGTGCGGGCGGCGCTCGGGGGGCATCGCACCGAGACGGCGCTGACCGATCGGGATAACGCGCATGCCCGGGTTCACCGTCCGGAACCCACTGCCGATCGCGCGATGTGACCATTCGCCCCCGCGTGTCATTTCGTGGCTCACAGCATCTGCGCCACAGGTGAGGGACAATCGATGACATGCAACGCAACACCCGCCAGCGCGCCGCGATCCTCGAGACGCTCTCTCGGCAGGATGATTTCCGTTCTGCCCAGCAGATCCACGAGCAGATGCGCAGCGACGGCGAGAGCGTGGGCCTCGCCACCGTGTACCGGAATCTGCAGACCCTCGCCTCTGCCGGCCGCCTGGATGTCCTCATCGGGGCCGATGGGGAGTCGTTGTACCGGCAGTGTGAGGACGAGGGCCACCATCACCATCTGGTGTGCCGCGAGTGCGGTCGCACCGTGGAGTTCCTCGCCCCGAAGCTTGAGACGCAGGTGACCGCGATCGCGGACGAGCACGGCTTCACCGACCTCAACCACACTCTGGAGGTCTTCGGGCTGTGCCCGGAGCACACGGCACAGGCCGGGGCGGAGCAGGTCGGCCGATGATGGGCTGCCGCCGATGATGGAGTGGGTGCGGGAGCTGCCGCTGATCCCCGCGGTCGCGTTCCTCTACGTCGTGATCTGGTTGCGGGCGGGCGCCACATATCTGCTGGGCCGCGGTGCCCGCAAGGCTGCTGACCGCGGACGCATGGCCGCTTTCCTCCACTCCCCCGGCGTGGAGCGCGCCACGGAGATGATCAACCGCTGGGGCGCGCCTGTGGTCGCGCTGAGCTTTCTGACCGTCGGTTTCCAGACCGCGGCCAACGCCGCCGCCGGACTGACCGGCATGCCTGCCCGCCGCTACGCCCCGGCCCTGGCCGTGGGCGGACTCGCCTGGGCCTTCATCTACGCGACCGTGGGGCTGGTGGCGGTCCGGGCCTGGTTCGAGCTGTTCATCATCTCGCCGTGGGGCGCCGTGGGTGTGCTCGGCGTGCTCGTGGTGCTGGTGGCCGTGCTGCTGCGGCATCGTCGGCGCACCGGCGGGACGCTCGGTGAACCGCAGCCTGCGCGCGTAGATCAGCCCCCGGTGGACTGACCGCCCGCCGCCCCAGCCGTCGGCTCCTGCGGGGCGTCGACGGCCCCGCCGTAGCGGCGGTCCCGCCGGGCGTACTCGGTGATCGCCCGCCACAGCACGCGGCGGTCCACATCGGGCCATAGCTCGGGGACGAACACGAGCTCCGCGTACGCCGCCTGCCAGAGCAGGAAGTTGCTGGTGCGCTGCTCGCCGCTGGTGCGCAGGAACAGATCCACATCGGGCATGCCGGGGTCATCCAGGTGCCGCGCGAAGCTCTTCTCGGTGATGCGCGAGCCTGTGATCTTTCCGGCCCGTGCCTGCTCCACCAGATCGCGCACCGCATCGACGATCTCGGCGCGCCCGCCATGGTTCACGCACATATACAGCGTCATGCGGGTGTTGTCGGCGGTGAGACGTTCAGCCTCTTTGAGCTCTTTGATGACGCTGCCCCACAGGCGCTGCTCGCGGCCGATCCACACGATGCGCACGCCCCAGGAGTTGAGGGTGTCGCGCTGGCGGCGCAGCACCTGCCGGGAGAAGCCCATGAGGAACCGCACCTCCTCCGGGGAGCGCTTCCAGTTCTCGGTGGAGAAGGCGTAGGCGCTCAGGTGCGTCACGCCGATCTGGAGGGCGCCGGCGACCACATCGAGCAGGGCCGCCTCCCCTGCCTCATGGCCGGCCGTGCGAGGCAGGCCTCGCTGATTGGCCCAGCGCCCGTTGCCGTCCATCACCACCGCGACGTGCCGCGGGATCGTGGGCGCAGGCAGCTGCGGTGGCAGCGCCCCGGAGGGGTGCGCGAAGGGCTCCTCGTAGCGGCGGAGGCTCGCAGGCGGCATGGGTATCCTCGCAGGTCAGGGGTGGTCAAGCAGGTGGCGGGCGGTGGGGACGGTGCGGGGCCGACGGGGGTGTCGGGACTAACGTTCGACGTAGGACAGGGAGCGTACCGAGCGCTCGAGGTGCCAGGTGATCGTGTCTTCGATGAGGCGGCCGGCTTCCTGCATCACGGTCTCCTCGGCATCGAGCACATTCTCCCAGTCTCCGGCGAGCAGGAAGATCAGATGCTCCACGGTGGCCTGCCGCACCGCCGCAGCACCGGGTTTGCGGCACGGCGTGCACACCAGCCCGCCAGCGCGCACGTCCAGGGCATGGTGCGGCCCGGGCGCCCCGCAGGTGGCGCAGACCCGCAGTTCGGGGGCCCAGCCGGAGAGCGCGAGGGTGCGCAGCAGGAAGGAGTCCAGCACGAGCGGCGGGGCGATCCGTCCGCCCGCCATGCTGCGCAGCGCCCCCACCAGTAGCAGGAACCCGCGCTGGGAGGGGTCGACGACGTCGTCGGTGAGGCGGTCGGTGGTCTCGAGCATGGCGCTCGCAGCGGTGAACCGCGCGTAGTCGGCGCTGATGCGGTCCGCGAAGGTCTCGATCGTGACCACCTGGGTGACGGTGTGCAGAGAGCGCCCGGCGTGCAGCTGCACGTCCACCAGGCTGAACGGTTCGAGGCGGGCGCCGAAGCGGCTGCCGGTGCGACGCACCCCCTTGGCGACGGCGCGCACTTTCCCGTGCCGACGGGTCAGCAGCGTGATGATCCGATCGGCCTCCCCCAGCGGGTGGGTGCGCAGGACGATCGCATCGTCACGGTAGAGCTTGGTGGCCATGTCACCGCGAGCCTACGTGGGCTGGGCACCGGGGCCGGGCAGCTGGGCCGCGGTGTCGGTCACGGGCCGCTGCTCGGCTCGTCCCGCCGGTCCGTCCGCCTGGTCGGGGCAAAGCGGGCAGGAGGGCATCCAGGGCATGATGGGCTCCGTCACAGCACCGATCCGGGGCACCGGCCCCCGCAGGAGGCAGACATGGGCATCTTCTCGATGCTGCGCCGCGACAAGCAGGCCACCCGCACTGCCCGCGAGGCCATGAAACAGGCGCGCTCCGGGGCGGAGCCCGCTGCGGGTGGACCGCTCGAACGGATCGTGCGGATCATTCGCGACTGGGGTCTGGACGGGAAGCTCACCTACTCCTCGGCGCAGACCGTCGCAGATCGGGCCCTGCGCGGACGGGGCGCGCGCCGGGCCGATAAGGCGGTGCGCAGGATCATCGCTTCGCATCGGCGCGGGGTCACCGCCGGCGGGTTCCTCACGGGCCTCGGCGGTTTCGTGACCCTGCCGATCCTGCTGCCCACCAACGTGGTCGAGTTCTATGTGCAGGCCACCCGCATGGTGGGGGCGATCGCCGCGGTGCGCGGCTATGACCTCGACGATGAGGAAATCCGGATGCGGGTGATGGCCGCGCTGCTGGGCGAAGAGCAGGGTGAGGTGCTCAAGAACGTGGGGCTGGGCCCCGTCGCCGGGGTCGCCGCCCGCACCGTCGCCCGGGGGATGAAGGGACGGCCCGAGCATCAGCTGATCAATGCGATCGGGGGGCGTCTGCTGCGCCGGTTCTCGCTGCGGTCGGTGCGGCTGTTCGGCAAGGCGATCCCCGGGGCGGGCGCGATCCTCGGAGCCTGGTCGGATCGGCGTCAGCTGAGCAAGATCGCGCGCGCCGCGCAGGAGGCTTTCCCCGCCCAGGCGTGAGATCCTGCCGGGATGAGGCTCTTCGCCGCCCTCCGCCCCTCCCCCGCTGCTCTGGAGCATCTGGATTATGCGCTCACCGAGGTGCGCGCTGCCGCCGGGCTGTCACTGCGCTGGGGCGATCCGGAGCAGTGGCACCTCACGCTCGCCTTCCGGGCGGATCTGCCCGCAGGCGCCCTCGACGATGCGCTGGAGAACCTGCAGGGCATCGCTGCCGGGTACGCGCCGATGTCCTTGCAGCTGGTCGGGGCCGGGGTGTTCTCCCATCGGACCCTGTGGATCGGAGTGGGCGGGCAGACGGACCGCCTGGGGGCTCTTATGGCCGAGCCGCTGCTGGAGGGCGAGGATCGTGAGCGGCGTCGAGCCCATCTGACGGTCGCCCGGATCTCCGCACGGGCCCCACGTCCGCCCCGTCGGCGCCGACGCGGCGAGCCCGCCCTGCCGGATCCCACACAGGTGCTGCTGGATTCAGCGGTGCATGCCCTGTCGATCTATCGGGGGCCGATCTGGGAGGCCCGGGAGATCGAGCTGGTGGCATCCCATCTCGGAGAGGGGCGCGGCGGCGGGCCCCGCCACGAGGTGCTCGCGACGGTGCCGCTTAGCGGCTGACCCATCTGCGGCTGTCTCCGGTGCGGATGGCTCAGCGCCCCGGGCGGCCGGACCTGTCGGGCGTTCACAGCTGCACTGTGGTGGTGACCTCCAAGCGTGGCTGCATCAGGACCACATCGGCCCCGGGCTCGCTCCAGCCCTGCGCGAGTGAGGGATTGTACGTGACCTCCGTGACCGACAGCTCCGTTCCCGGCGCGGCGCTCAGGGTGATCTCGACATTCTGACCGGCACGGATCCCAGCGATCTGCAGCTGCCCGATGCCGTCCTGCCCCTCCGCGGCAGCAACGGCGGTGCCGTCGATCGTGATCTCGCGCAGCGGACCCTCGGCCGCGTCGATCCACAGTTCGGTGCCGTCACGCACCGCGGTGACCGTGACGGTGCTGCGGCCACCGGACGTCCCGTCAGTGCGCACCTGCGGCATCTCGATGGTGGACTGGGCTGTGGTGCCATCGAGGTCACGCCCCCACGCGCTCATGCCGCTGACGTACCAGTGGGTCTGCCCCGTGGCGGCATCGACCGTCGCGATGACGCTCTCCTGCATGGGCTCCGGGGCGCGCAGGGTCCACCAGGTGCTGCCGAGACTCAGCGCTGCCGTGGCGATGAGCACCGCAGCGGGGGCGAGCAGGCGACGGGGCCGGCGAATCCGATCCGGTACCGGGTCGGCGGTGCGCGGCAGCCACAGGGCAGCGGCGGCGCCGAGGGCGATGAGCGCGGTGCCGGCGTAGGCCCCGGCGGCAGAGGCGATGCCGAACTCGGTGAGAGAGGACAACTGGGTGCCGAGCAGCCAGCCGGTGGGCAGGATCGCCGCTGCCCGCAGCAGCACTGAGAGCACCGGGGGTGCGATCGTGCTACCGAGGATCCCAGCGGCCGCGACGACGGCGGGCGGCAGCATCGATCCGCCGAGCGCCGGCCAGGCCACTCCGAGTACCGCCAGCAGCACGGTCACGAGCAGTGAGGCCCCGAGCAGCAGGCTCGCGCGACGCAGCAGCATCCGTGCGAGCACGAGGCCGAGGAGCACGATGGCAAGGGCCAGGAGGAGCTCGGCGAGGATGAAGCCGTGGGCGCGAACCGGTTCGCCGACGGTGCGCGAGAGCATGTGCGGCACCTTGGTGGAGACCACTGTCCAGAGTCCTACAGCGCCCGCCACACCGCCCGCGATGACTACCAGGGCGCAGACTGCTCCGGCGAGGACGCCGCGGATCGTGATCTCTGCGCGGCGGCGCCGGATCCCGATGGTGACGGCGATGGCGAGCGGGGCGAGGACCGCGAGGATGCTCAGCAGCAGCGGCGGGATCTGCAGGATCCCCCACGGCATCGTGGTCTGGACGGGATGCTCCTGGGTGTGGGCGCTCAGCTCGGCGAGGTCCCGTCCAGCGAGGTCGCGGGTGAGGGCGAGGGTCAGATCGCCGTAGTGCTGCAGCGTGTCGTGGTCCAGGTGCGCGGAGTCATCCAGCGGTGAGTGGTAGGCGAAGGACCCGTCGATGATCGCCATGTCGAAGCCCCACCACCCGCCTTCGCGGTACACGGTGAAGTCGGTGTCGTTGGGGATGATCGCGAACAGCGCATCGGTGAAGGATTCGAACTCGGGGCGCGGGGCGGCGCCGACGATGCGGTGCATCGGACCATGGGCCCGGGTGAGCAGGGGCCGACCGGTGATGCCGCGTGCCTCATGGTTCAGCACCACGACCGGAGCGGTGAGGTCCGCACCGGCCCCGGCCAGGTGATGCTCGGCGCCCAGCAGCCCGCGCTCTTCCCCGTCCACGAGCAGGACCACAAGATCATTGCGCAGCGCCTCAGGGCCGAGCGCTCGGACGGTTTCGAGGATGACGGCCAGGCCTATGCCGGCATCGGCCGCCCCGGGTGCACCGGGGACGGAGTCGATGTGGGTGGCCAGCACGATCGTGCCCGTCGGATCTGTGCCCGGGCGGGTGGCGACGAGGTTGCGCACGTATCCCGTGCGAGTGCGCTCCGGGGTGGATCGCACCCCGATGCCCTCATCCTCGGTGACGGTGAACCCGAGATCCGTGAGCTGGGCGGAGAGCTCTTCGCGCGCGGCGTCATTCGCCGGGGTCCCACCCGGACGGGGAACCTCGACGATGCCTGCGGTGGCCTGGACGGCACGGCTGGCGCTGAAACGGTCCGCGGGCGCGTCATCGCCGAGTGCCGGAGTGACGCTGCGGGAACTGATGCCTGCGAGCAGCGCGAGCACGAGAAGCATGATCAGCAGCAGCGGCACAAGCTGCGCAGCGCGCGCCGTCACAGCGGTGCCGTGGGCGTCGGCCCCTGGCCGGGCCGCAGCGGGCTGAACACGGTGGGCGTCATCGTCCATGGACATATATCTACCGCTCCCCGCACCGGCACCGCCGAACGATCTCGCATCGGTGACCGGATCGGAATGTACCCCCGCCGTGACCGGGTCGGTGGGGTGCTGCGGCGTGGGCGAGATGACGTGGACGCCGGCCCTGGTCACCAGGCACAGTTAGTGCTGTGACCACCGCTTCTTCCCCGCAGCCGACGGTATCGGCGATGCCTGTGCTGTTCATCCTCGGCTCGTGCCTGTCGCTGCAGTTCGGCTCGGCGCTGGCCGTGCAGCTGTTCCCTGAGATCGGGCCGTTCGGCACCACCACGCTGCGCCTCGGTATCGCGGCGCTCGTGCTGCTGGTCCTCGTGCGGCCGCGCCTGCACCGCTACACCCGGGAGCAGTGGCTCGCGATGCTGGGGTTCGGGCTCGTGCTCGGGGCGATGAACGGCACGTTCTACGTCTCGATATCCCGGATCGAGCTGGGCACCGCGGTGGCGATCGAGTTCCTGGGGCCGCTGACGCTCGCGGCCGTGCTGTCCACGCGGCGCAGCGACCTGCTGTGGGTGCTGCTGGCGCTGCTCGGCGTGAGTATGTTCGGGATCGAATCCATGCTCGGGGTCGCCCAGCTGGACGTCATCGGGGTGCTGTTCGCGCTCATCGCAGCCGTGTTCTGGGGCCTGTATGTGCTGGTCAGCGCCCGGGTGGGGCAGCTCGTGCCGGGGCAGGGCGGGCTCGCGGCAGCGCTTGCGATCGGCGCGCTGGTGCTCGTGCCCTTCGGCGCAGGGGGCGTGGTGGAGGCAGTCACCCGACCCCCGCTGCTGCTGCTCGCGGTCGGCACGGCGCTGCTGGCCTCCGTGCTGCCGTACTCGCTCGAGCTGTCCGCGCTGCGGCGCCTGCCGCGCCACGTGTTCGGGATCCTGCTGAGTCTCGAGCCGGTGATCGCGCTGCTGGCCGGTGTGCTGCTGCTCTCCCAGGGCATCACGGTCCTGAAGGTTCTCGCGGCGGTGCTCGTGGTGACGGCATCGGCCGGGGTGACTCTGACCGCCCGCGGTGCCGCGGAGGATCCGAGCCCCACGCCGGCCGATGCGATCAACGACGGGGAGATCCCCGTGGCCACGCACCACACCGTCACCGGGGAGATGCCGATCCTCACCGAGGAGGACCTGCGAGAGGAGTGATCCGCTCGATCCCGCGTCCTCAGGCGACGCGGGTGCGATGCTCCCGGTTCAGTGCGGAGATGATCGCCTCGAGCGAAGCGCGGGTGATCGATCCGTCGATGCCCACGCCCCAGTAGATGGCGTCCCCGATCTCGCATTCGATGTACGAGGCGGCCAGGGAGTCGTCGCCCTCGGTCAGGGCGTGCTCGGCGTAGTCCAGGATCCGCACATCGATCTGGTGCTCGGCCAGGGCCCGCACGAAGCCGTCCAGCGGACCGTTGCCGATGCCGGTGACCTCGCGCTCCTCGCCGTCCACGAGCAGCCCCACGGTGATGCGGTCCGCGCCATCGCCGGTGGATTCCTGGCGCACATCGCGGAAGCCGTAGCGGCCCCAGCGACGGGACTCCTCGGCAGAGGGCAGGTACTCGTCGGTGAAGACGTCCCACAGGGTCGCGGGGCTGACCTCGCCGCCCTCGGAGTCGGTGTGCTGCTGGATGATCGCGGAGAACTCGATCTGCAGGCGGCGCGGCAGGTCCAGGCCGTGCTCGGTGCGCAGCAGGTAGGCCATGCCGCCCTTGCCGGACTGGGAGTTCACGCGGATCACAGCCTCGTAGGAACGGCCCAGATCCTTGGGATCCACCGGCAGGTAGGGGACGCGCCACACGAGGTCATCGACGCTCTTTCCGGCCGCATCGGCGTCGGTCTCCATGCGCTCGAGCCCCTTCTTGATGGCGTCCTGGTGGGAGCCGGAGAAGGCGGTGAACACGAGATCGCCGCCGTAGGGGCTGCGTTCGGGCACGGGCATCTGGTTGCAGTATTCGACGGTGCGGCGGATCTCCGGGAGGTCCGAGAAGTCGATCTGCGGGTCGATGCCCTGGCTGAACAGGTTCAGGCCCAGCGTCACCAGGTCCACGTTGCCGGTGCGCTCGCCGTTGCCGAACAGGCAGCCTTCGATGCGATCGGCGCCGGCCTGGTAGCCGAGCTCCGCGGCGGCCACGCCGGTGCCGCGGTCATTGTGCGGGTGCAGGGACAGCACGATGCTGTCGCGACGGTCGAGGTTGCGGTGCATCCACTCGATCGAGTCGGCATACACATTGGGGGTGGCCATCTCGACCGTCGCCGGCAGGTTGATGATCATCTTGCGTTCGGGCGTGGGTTGGAAGACGTCGATCACGGCGTTGGAGACTCGCAGTGCGTACTCCAGTTCGGTGCCGGTGAAGGACTCCGGGGAGTACTCGTAGGTGATCTCGGTGTCCGGGATCGTCTCCTCGTACTTCCTGCACAGCAGCGCGCCCTGCACGGCGATGTCGAGGACCTGGTCCTCATCGGCCCGGAACACCACGTCCCGCTGGACGATGGAGGTGGAGTTGTACAGGTGCACGACGGCACGCTTGGCACCGGCGATCGCCTGGTAGGTCCGTTCGATGAGGTGCTCGCGGGACTGGGTGAGGACCTGGATGGTCACGTCGTCGGGGATGTGCCCGTCGTCGATGAGGGTGCGCACGAAGTCGAAGTCGGTCTGTGAGGCCGAGGGGAAGCCGACCTCGATCTCCTTGTAGCCCATGCGCACCAGCAGCTCGAACATCCGCAGCTTCCGCTCGGAGTTCATGGGGTCGATGAGCGCCTGGTTGCCGTCGCGCAGGTCCACGGCGCACCAGCGGGGGGCGCGGGTGATGCGGTTGCCTGGCCAGGTGCGGTCCGGGAGGTCCACGCGGATCTGCTCGTGGAAGGGCAGGTATTTGTGGATCGGCATGCCGGAGGACTGCTGGGGGGCGTCACCGGTGGAGCCGACGACGGGAACCGCCGGGTCCGCGGTCGCGGCGATTGTCGCGGACGTGGTGGTGTTCTGCTGCGGGGTGGTCATGTCCAAGGGGATCCTTCTGCGTCGGGGCGGCGCCGGGGCACGCTGTCAGCCGCGACGAGTACCCGGCGGGATCAGACCTCGTCGCGGCGTGGAAGCAGCAGGCCGCAGCGCATGAGCGTCACCGTAGCACCAGGGACGAGCCCTCCGCGCCACGCTCGCATCGTGGACGGTGCGGCCAGGGACGTGGCATTCACAGGTCGAAGACCAAGCGAAGACCGGCGTCGATGCGCGACATGATCTCCATGGGCAGGTCGCCGATGCGTTGATCAAGCCGACGGCGATCCACAACGTGCGTCTGACTGACGTTCGCCACACAGTCCCTGGGGAGTTCAGCCGTGCCGCGAGCGATCTCGACGTTCCCGGGTGCTGCGGACCAACCAAGCGACGTCGTGAGGGGGACGATGTGGAGCGTGGAGATCCGCGATGCATTGAAGCGATCGGAGGAGACGACGACGCCAGGACGGCGGTAGCCAGGCTCCGAGCCGAAGGGGTCACCGAAGTCGATCCACCACACGGAGCCACGGATCACCACTGCCAGTCCCCTTTTTCAATCGCCGCACGAGCCTCGGTAAGCCCCGGTTCGGGTCGCTCTGCCTCGGAATCAGCGGCCATCGCATCGGCAACCGCGTTGAGCTGTGCTGTCACCGGATCTTCGTCCTGGCTGGCAAGGAATGCTGAAAGTGCCCGCGCATACAGCTTGGAGCGCGAGATCTGCAAGCGCTCGGCTACAAGATCCGCTTCGTGGAACAGTGGGTCTGGGATGGACACAGCAGTCTTCATACTCCGAGTATGACCCATGGAAGCATCCCCTGTCACGGCAACAATCGGTCCTCGCTTCATCGACCAGACGTCGCGCTCAGGATGGGCTGGGTGGTGCCCCGTCCGGGGCGAACAGCAGCAGAAGCAGGAGCTGCCACGCGACTCGGACGCTCAGAATCCGAGGCGGCCCAGCTGCTTGGGGTCGCGCTGCCAGTCCTTGGCGACCTTGACCCGCAGGTCCAGGTGCACCTTTCGGCCCATGAGCTGATTGATCTCGCGCCGGGCTCGGGTGCCGACGTCCTTCAGGCGCGAGCCGCCGCGGCCGATGATGATGCCCTTTTGACTCTCGCGCTCGACGAACAGGCTCGCCCGCACCACGAGCCGCCCCTCCCCCTCGGCGACCTCGGCGAAGGGGTCGCCGTCCAGGGGCTCCTCGACGATCTCCTCGACCACCACGGCGATGGAGTGCGGCAGCTCGTCGCGCACGCCCTCGAGGGCCGCCTCGCGGATCAGCTCGCTGATGCGGTCATCGCTCGTCTCCTCGGTGAGCTGATCATCGGGGTACAGCTGCGGGCCCGCAGGCAGGTGCTTCGTGATGACATCGAGCAGCACGTCGATCTGCTCTCCGCGGACGGCGGAGATCGGCACGATCTCATCGACGTCCAGCAGCTGGTCCACCGCGATGAGGTGCTCGGCGAGGGCCGCGCGGGGCACAAGGTCGGTCTTGGTGACGATCGCGATGACACGCGGGCCGCGGCGGCCCGAGCGGATCTCGGCAAGATCCTGGGCGATGAAGCGGTCGCCGGGGCCGATCTTCTGATCGGCCGGCAAGCAGAATCCGACCACGTCGACGTCGGTGAGGGTCTCACGCACGAGGTCGTTCAGCCGCTCCCCCAGCAGGGTGCGGGGCCGGTGCATCCCGGGGGTGTCCACGAGGATGATCTGCGCATCCTCGCGGGTGACGATCCCGCGGATGGCCCGGCGAGTGGTCTGCGGCTTGGTGGAGGTGATCGCGACCTTCTCCCCCACCAGGGCGTTGGTGAGGGTGGATTTGCCGACGTTGGGGCGACCGACGAGGGCCACGAAGCCCGCGCGATGCTCGGCGTCGAGCGCGGTGGGGGTCTGATCGGCGGTCATCGGTCTCCTCATGGTCCGGGCCGATGGTGCTGCGGTGCGTGGTCGCACAGCACGGGCCGGGCAGGTGGTCTCAGGGGTGGTGCGGTCTCAGCTCGCGGAGCGGGTGGCGAGGAAGGTCAGCAGGAGCTTGCGCTGCAGGTCGAACATCTCGCGACGCTCCTCCTCTTCCTGATGGTCATAGCCCAGGAGGTGCAGGATCGAGTGGACGGTCAGCAGCAGCATCTCCTCCACCGCGCTATGTCCGGACTTGGCGGCCTGCTTCGCGGCGACCGTCGGGCACAGCACCACATCACCCAGCAGTCCCTCCTCGGTGGGTTCCTCGGCGGTGCCGGGCCGCAGTTCGTCCATCGGGAAGCTCATGACGTCGGTGGGGCCGGGCAGGTCCAGCCACTGCACGTGCAGTTTCTCCATCGCCTCTTCGTCGACGAACAGGATCGACATCTCGGTGGCGGGATGCAGGTGCATCGCCTCGAACACGAAGCGGGACAGGGCGACGAACTCGCGCTCGTCCACCACGGTGGTGGTCTCGTTGCGGATCTCGATGGTCATCTCTCAGCTTCCTGTGCCGGTGCGTCGTCGGGCGTCCCGGTTCCCGCCGGGGCGGATCTCCCACCGCCCGTAGGCCTCCACAATGTCGCTCACCAGGCGGTGGCGCACCACATCTCGCGGTGACAGGCGGCAGAAGGAGATGTCCTCCACGCCGGAGAGCACCTGCTCCACCACGCGCAGACCGCTGCTCTGCCCGCCGGGCAAATCCACCTGCGTGACATCGCCGGTGACCACCATGGTGGAGTTGAAGCCCAGGCGGGTGAGGAACATCTTCATCTGCTCGGGCGTCGTGTTCTGCGCTTCGTCGAGGATGATGAACGCGTCGTTGAGAGTGCGTCCGCGCATGTACGCCAGCGGCGCCACCTCGATGGTCCCGGCGCCCATCAGCCGCGGGATCGACTCGGGGTCGAGCATGTCGTGCAGCGCGTCGTACAGCGGCCGCAGGTACGGGTCGATCTTCTCGTTCAGCGAACCGGGCAGGAAGCCCAGGCGCTCCCCCGCCTCCACCGCCGGGCGGGTGAGGATGATCCGGTTGATTTGCTTGGACAGCAGCTGCTGCACTGCCATCGCCACCGCCAGGTAGGTCTTGCCGGTGCCGGCCGGGCCGATCCCGAAGGTGATGGTCGAGGATTCGATCGCCTCGATGTAGCTCTTCTGCCCCATGGTCTTGGGGCGGATGGTGCGGCCGCGGCTGGAGAGAATCGTGCGGCTGAGCACCTCCTCGAGCCGGGCCCCCTGGGCGCGGTCATCGCCGTAGAGGTTCGCTGCCCGCTGGACTGCTTCGGCGGTCACAGGCTGACCCTTCGCGGCCATCTCGATGAGGGAGCGCATAATGTGCTCGCTGCGGCGCAGGGCCTCGTCGGTGCCGCGCAGGGTCACCTGGTGGCCGCGCACGTGCACATCGGTATCGGGGACGACGTCCTCGAGCGCAGCCAGGGCCTGGTCATTCTCGCCCAGGACCTGGAAGGGGCTGAGGTGATCGGGGATCGCGAGCTTGCGCTCGTGAACCTCGGGGGTGCGGCCGGGGGCTGGCTGCAGGGGATCTGTCACAGTTCTCCTTCGGCGAGCTGGCCGCCCGCGAGGACATGCGCGTGCACGTGGAAGACGGTCTGCCCGGCACCGGCACCGGTGTTGAACACGAGGCGGAAGTCGCCATCGGCCTGCTGGGCGGCGACGTCCCGGGCGGTGTCCACGACGTGCGAGAGCAGCTGGGGGTCCTCGGCCAGCTCGGTGACATCCCGATGGTGCTCGCGCGGGACCACGAGCACGTGCACGGGTGCCTGCGGCTGCAGGTCCTTGAAGGCGATGACCCGCTCGTCCTCATGGACGCGGTCCGAGGGGATCTCGTCGGCGACGATCTTGCAGAAGATGCACTCCGCGTCACGACGCAGCGCGCTGGTCTCGGTGGTGGAGGTACCCATGTCAGCGAGTCTACGGGAGCGATCTGCGCCTCTTGCTGTTGTGCCACCCCACCTGGCTATGAGAAGTTTCAAGCACTATGACGACTCTTGGGATCATCCTTGCGAGCACCCGCCCCAATCGTGTGGGCGATTCCGTCCTCACCTGGGTTCGCCAGGCCGTGCCGACGGATACGACCATCGACCTGATTGATCTGCGGGAGCTTGCGCTGCCCGCCTATGACGGCTCCACGAGCCCGAAGAAGGGCCTCCCCAAGGAGTCCCAGCACGCGCAGGCATGGGGTGAACGGATCACGGACCTGGATGCTCTGCTGATCCTCACCCCGCAGTACAACGCCTCCTACCCGGGACAGCTCAAGACGGCGATCGACTACCTGTACGAAGAGTGGGAGAAGCTGCCCACGCTGCTGGTCGGCTACGGCTGGGGTGAGGCCGCCGATGTGCTGCCGCTGCTGGAGAAGCTCATGCGGCGTCTGAAGGCCAACGTGGTCGGCAGCATCGGGCTGGGCTCCGGCCCGGACCTCGAAGAGGACGGCACGCTGCACATGGCCGAGGAGAAGACCGCCGCGCTGCGCGGGCTTGTGGCCCGGCTGCTGAATCCCACCCGCACGGAGCGCACCGACGCCTGAACCCGAACCTCAGCCCCAGCGCCCCACCAGGGCGCTGAGCACCGCGAGGGCCGCGGGTCCAGCGGTCGAGGAGCGCAGCACCTCCGGGCCCAGCAGCACGGAGCGGGCGCCGATACCGCTCAGCGCTTCGAGCTCGGCCGGCTCGATCCCGCCTTCGGGACCGACGATGATCACGATCTCCTCGACGCCGTCGGCGCTCGCCATCCGCAGCTGATCAGCAAGGCTCATGAGCGCGCGGGATTCCTGCTCGTGCAGCACGAGCACCAGGGCACCGGACTGCACGAGGTCCCCGAGCCGGGCGGTCAGCTGCGCGGTGCTCATCGCGTCCTCGACCATGGGGATGCCTGGGCGGCGGCACTGCTTGACCGCGGCCCGCACCGTCGACTCCCATTTCGCACGGCCCTTGCGCAGTTTCTCGCCGCGCCACACGGACACCGAGCGCTGGGCGATCCATGGGATCACGCGGTCCACGCCGAGCTCGGTCGCGGATTCCACCGCCTGCTCATCCCGGCCGCCGGTGGCGAGGGCCTGCACGAGCGCCAGGCGCGGCAGGCGCTCCACGGCGGGGCTCGGGTCACTCAGAAGGCGCAGATCCAGCTGCTCCTTGCGGGCGGCGATCACCTCGGCGAGCACCTGTCGGCCGGGGCCGTCGGTGAGCAGCACCTGCTCCCCCACGCCGATGCGCGCGACCTTCGCCGCGTGCCGCCCTTCGTCCCCGGCGAGGGTCAGCTGCTCTCCCTCGCTCGCACGGGCGAGGGCGTCATCGTCGATGAGGAACCCGGGCGGCGTGGTGGGCATGGGCGCGCTTCCTCCAGGTGCGGTGCGGTCTCAGGCGTGGTCTCAGAGGTCGCGCAGGCGTTCGCGCAGCCGGGCGAAGGGACCCTGGCCCTTGACGGGGCGGCGGGTGGTTTCCTCCCCGCGCAGTGCTGCGAACTGGCGCAGCAGGTCCTGTTCCTCCTCGCTGAGGGAGGTGGGGACGTCCACGTCGAGGATGACCCGGATGTCGCCACGGCGTTCCCGGCGCAGCGGGGTGACGCCGAGTCCCTTCAGCGTGATCTCCTCCCCCGGCTGTGAACCGGGGGCCACGTCCACGTCCTGGGCGCCGTCGAAGGTCTCCAGGGGGATCGTCGCGCCGAGGGCTGCGGAGGTCATCGGAATGGCCAGGGTGGTCACGAGGTCATCGCCTTCGCGCTCGAACAACTCGTGATCGCGGACGGACAGTTCGACGAACAGGTCACCGGCCGGACCGCCGGCCTCCCCGACCTCACCTTCGCCGCGCAGCTGGATCCGCGTGCCGTTCTCGACGCCAGAGGGGACGCGCACGGTGACGGTGCGCTCGGCGGCGGTGCGGCCGTGACCGGAACAGGCGGTGCAGGGCGATTCGATGACATCGCCGTGCCCATCGCACGTGGGGCAGGGGGCCATCGTGACCATCTGCCCCAGCAGAGACTGGGCCACGCGCTGGACGTGCCCGGAGCCGTTGCACGCGGTGCAGGGGGTGGGGCTGGTGCCGGGCTCGCAGCACGAGCCGGTGCAGCGCTCGCACAACACGGCCGTGCGGAACGTGACCTTCTCCTCGGTGCCGAACACGACGCTGCGCAGGTCGATCTTGACGCGGCGCAGCACGTCTCCGCCGCGGCGGCGACGCGGGACGGGCCCTTGAGAGCGGCCGCGCATCCCGGAGGCCCCGGCGAACATGTCGAAGATGTCGGTGAAGTCGAAGCCGGCACCGCCGCCGGGGAAGCCGCCCATGCCCGGTCCGCCGCCCATGTCGTACTGGCGACGCTTGTCGGCGTGGGAGAGCGTCTCATAGGCCTGGGAGACCTTCTTGAACTTCTCGCCGGCCTCCGGATCTGGGTTCACGTCCGGATGGAGGGTGCGGGCGAGCTTGCGGTACGCCTTCTTGATCTCCTCGGTGGAGGCATCGCGGGAGACGCCCAGCAGGTCGTAGTAGTCCTCGTTCACTCAGGGTCCTTCGCAGGGTCGGTGGCCGCGCAGGCGGCGGGGGTCGGCGTGCGGCGGACAAGGGGCCGATGTGGCCTGTCGCGCCGGGGCACACGGGGTTACTCGAGATAGCGGGAGACGTAGCGGGCGATCGCCTGGACGGTGGAGATGCCGGTCACGTAGTCCATGCGGCGCGGCCCCAGGATCGCCAGGTGCGAACCGGCGCCGTACCCGGCCCCCACCAGCGCGGCGCGATGCAGGGCTTCGTCGTGCAGTTCAGAGCCGATGCGCACCTCAACATCGCCGGGGCGGATGTGCATTTCGGTGAACAGCCGCATGAGCACCAGCTGCTCTTCGAGAACATCCAGCAGCGGTTCGACATCGCGCGCGAAGTCCTGGGCGGAGCGGGCGATGTTCGCGGTGCCGGCCATCATGATGCGGTCCTCCACGCGGGTGGCCGCGAGCGCTGCGAGGGCCTCGGCGACCTCTGCTGCCGCGGGGCGTTCAGCGGGGCTGAGATCCTCGAGGTAGTCCGTGAGGGGCTGGGCGAGGTCGGTGACCTCCCGCCCGGCGACCACACGCAGCAGCTGATCGCGCAGGTCCAGGTAGTACTCGGCGGGCTGTCCCGCGAGAACGGGGACGGTGCGCTGGTCCACGCGTCCGGATTCGGTGATGAGCACGAGCAGCAGGAGGCTGTCGGCGACCTTCACGAGTTCGACGTGCCGCACCCGGGCCTGCTTGCGCGCCGGGTACTGCACCATCGCAACCTGCTGGGTGAGCTGGGCAAGAGCCCGGACGGTGCGGGCCAGCAGCTCCTCGACGTCTCCGGCGCCCTCGAGGAGGGTGCGGATGGCGCGACGCTCCGGGGCCGACAGCGGCTTGATCGTCGCGACGTGATCGACGAAGGCGCGGTAGCCCTTGTCCGTGGGAACGCGTCCGGCGGAGGTGTGGGGCTGATGAATCAGCCCCTCTTCCTCCAGGACCGACATGTCGTTGCGCACGGTGGCGGCGGAGACACCGAGCTCGTGGCGCTCCAGGAGGGATTTCGAGCCGACGGGCTCGCGGGTGGAGACGTAGTCCTCGACGATCGCGCCGAGGATCTGCAGCTTCCGGGCGTCCGTCGCTCTCACCTCCCTCTCTCACGGTCCACGCTCAGGATGCGCGCTGGGCACATAGCCACCCAGCACTCTGGCACTCACTGGCGCCAGGTGCCAATCCTACGCGCCGACGCGCCGGTCACCAGGGAGGCGTTCGCCACGAGGGGACACGACGCGCTCGCCCCGCCACCCGGTTCCCCGCGCTGTGCACCACCCCCGTGTACGGTGACGCGCGTGCCTGCTTCCTTCCCCGACCGGTACGGCCATGACGTTCTGTCCTCCGGCCCACCCGCCCATCACCGTCAGCGACCCGTAGCACGCGAGGTTCCCGTGCAGCGCGACCTCGTGGTCGAAGAGGCGTCGACAGGTTTCACCGGCGCGATCCAGCGCCTGGAGAAGATCGCCGGCGAGATCGTGGTGGAGCTCGAGGGCCGTGGCGGTGTGCGGCGCACCTTCCCGCTGGGTCCCGGCTTCATGATCGACGGGAAGCCCGTCGTGCTCACACGCCCCGCACCGCGCGCCCCGCGCGGTCCCAAGCGCTCCGCCTCCGGCTCCGTGTATGTCGAAGGGGCGAAGGCGCGCACGGCCCGGGCCTCCCGCATCTGGGTGGAGGGCACCCACGATGCCGAGCTGATCCAGAAGGTCTGGGGGCATGATCTGCGCATCGAAGGCATCGTCGTCGAGCAGCTCGAGGGCGCTGACAACCTCGTCGAGCGGGTGCAGCACTTCGCTCCCTCTCCCGGGCGGCGGCTCGGAATCCTCGTGGATCACCTGGTGCGCGGCTCGAAGGAGTCGCGGATCGCGGCTGAGGTGATGGCGCTGCCCGGCGCGAGCGGGAACGTCACCCTGCTCGGGCACCCGTATGTGGATGTGTGGCAGGCGATCAAACCGGCCCGCGTGGGTCTGCGCGAGTGGCCACATTTCCCGCGCGGCACCGACATCAAGGTCGGCACCCTCGCGGCGCTCGGCTGGCCGCATGAGGATGCCGCTGACATCGGTCTGGGATGGAAGCGGATCCTTGCCACGGTGCGGTCCTACGCCGACGTGGAGCCGACGCTCTCGGGCCGCATCGAGGAGCTCATCGACTTCGTGACCGTCGAGCAGAGCTGACGGGATCGCCGCTGCGGAGCAGCGACCCGGCGTCGCCTCGTCATCTCCATCGTTCTGGGGGTAAACCCCCACCGTCCTCGGCGGCTGTCCACGCGGACGCACGGGTCATCGAACTCTAGGCTGGGGTCATCGACGCACAGACCACTCCCGGTGGTCCCGGAAGGAGCCTGAGATGACCCAGAGCCCGTACCCCCACGACCCGTACTCCTCCCCACAGTCGGAGACCTCGCAGCCCGCGGGCTCTCAGCAGCCTGCCTTCTCGTCTCCGCAGAGCGCCCAGCAGGCCCCGCGCGCCGCCGGCGGGTCCTCCGACCAGGCCCCGGACCAGCCGGCTCCCGGCACCGCGGGCGTGTATGACGGTCCCCTGAGCGGCGAACCCATCAACCGCTCCGACTCGCGCCTGTGGGCGATGCTGTCGCAGCTCGCCGTGGGGCTCGGCCACGTCGTCTCCTGGGGCTTCCTGGGCTGGGTGGGTCCGCTGATCATCTTCCTGATCTACAAGGATCGTGACCGCTTCGTGCGCTACCACTCCGCGGAGGCCCTCAACGGTGCGATCGCGGTGCTCATCGCCCAGGTGGTGCTCACCGTCGTCATCACCATCCTCACGGTGATCACCCTGGGCCTCGGTTCATTCCTCTTCCCGCTAGTGGGGATCCCCGCGCTGCTGCAGCTGATCTTCGCGATCATCGGCGCGGTCAAGGCCAACCAGGGCGAGTACTGGAACTACCCGCTGAACCTGCGCTTCGTGAAGTGACTGACGCCCTCAGGGCACCAGGTCACGGATGACCGCATCAGCCAGCAGACGGCCGGCTCGCGTGAGGACCGCGCGGCCGGCCGTCAGTGCGTCCGCCTCCAGGTGACCGCGCTCAGCGTGGACGGCAAGCAGGTGACGCCGCTGCTCGGGGACGACGGTGACGTCGAGCCCATCGGCGATCCGCAGCTCGAGCATGATCCGCTCCACGAGACGGTCCTTGGCCGTGAGCTGCTCGGACTCCTGAACGGGCAGCCGCCCGTCGGCAAGGCGCGCGGCGTACCGGCTGGGATGCTTGAGGTTCCAGGAGCGTTCGCCGTTGCGATGGCGGTGGGCGCCGGGGCCGATGCCCCACCAGTCGCGTCCGGTCCAGTAAGCGAGGTTGTGCCGGGAGCGGTCCGCGCGGGTGCGGGCGAAGTTGGAGACCTCGTACCACTGAAGCCCGTCGGCGCGGGTGAGGTCATCGATCAGCTCATACTTGTCGGCCATGTCGTCGCCATCCGGGGCGGTGATCTCCCCGCGGCGCAGCTGCCGGGCCATCGCCGTATTGCCCTCGATGATCAGTGAATACGCGGAAAGATGGTCGATCCCGCAGTCCAGGGCGGCACGCACCGAGGTCTCCACATCAGCGAGGGTCTCCCCCGGGGTGCCGTAGATGAGGTCGAGGCTCACGGCGAGTCCGGCGTCCTTCGCCCACTGCACCACCTGGGGGATGCGGTCAGGGTCGTGGGTGCGGTCCAGGGTGGCGAGCACCGAGCGGACCGCGGACTGCATACCGAAGGACACGCGGGTGATGCCGCCCGCAGCGAGCTCGGCGAGGGAGTCCGGGGTGACCGAATCGGGGTTCGCCTCGGTGGTGACCTCCGCGTCCGGGGCGAGCGGGATGAGGGAGCGCAGATGCGCGAGCATGGCCACGAGATCACCGGCGGGCAGCAGCGTCGGGGTTCCGCCGCCGAAGAACACGGTCGCGATCTGTTGGTAGCGGTACCCGGCGGCGAGGTCATCGGCGAGCTGGAGCTCCATCTCCCGCATCGCGTTGGCGGGGTACTCGCGCTGTGAGCCACCGCCGCCGAGTTCCGCGTTCGTGTACGTGTTGAAGTCGCAGTAGCCGCAGCGCACCGCACAGAACGGGATGTGGATGTAGGCCGACAGCGCGCGCTGCGGGCTCGAATCGTCGCGGGAAGGCATCGACTCAGCTCCCCCGGCCATCAGAGGTCAGCGCTGCTGGATGGGAACGCACGCTGCCGGACTTCTCGAGCGCCCGCACGGCGGCGTTCACGAGAGAGCTGTACAGCACAGTGCCGCTCGTCGCGGACCAGTCGAGAACAGCTGCTGCCTGCTCAGCGTTCAGACCGCGGAAGGCATCGCGGATGCACACGCCGTGCCCGGGCCGACCGATCACCTCGATCGCATCACCGGCGCTGATCTCCCCCTCCTGGAGCACGCGGAGGTAGGTGCCGGGATGGCCGTGCTCGGTGAAGCGTCGACCGAAGCGCGGGTCCCCCACCCGCTCGGCGAGGGTCCCGCAGGGGGTGCGTTGGCAGGTGGCCTCGAGGATGGTACTGCCGATGCGCCACTGCTCGCCGATCTCGGCGCCGTCCGTGTCGATACCGGCGGTCACGAGGTTCTCGCCGAAGAAGCCGTCGGGGAACTGGCGTCCGGTGCTGCGTGCGAGCGCCTCCCGTTGCTCCCGGGCGAAGGCGTAGACGGCTTTGAACAGGCCGCCGTGGTGCTCGCGGTCCCCTTGCACATCGCCCCAGATGCCGTGGGTGAGCACCTGGATGGGTCCGTCGACGGGGCGCTTGTCAATGCCGCTCATCAGACGGCCCCGGGTGGTGACCGGGAACAGCTGACGCGGCAGGCAGATGGCGGCAAGGCTCCCGGTGACTGCTCGTGTGCTCATCGATCTCCCGAGCTCCGGCCTTACTTCTTCTTGCCGTCCTTGGAGGAATCGGCGGCGTCAGAGGACAGCGCGGCGATGAACGCCTCCTGCGGCACCTCGACAGAGCCGATGTTCTTCATGCGCTTCTTGCCCTCCTTCTGCTTCTCCAGCAGCTTGCGCTTCCGGGAGATATCGCCGCCGTAGCACTTGGACAGCACGTCCTTGCGCATGGCACGGATGTTCTCGCGGGCGATGATGCGCGAGCCGATCGCGGCCTGGATCGGCACCTCGAACTGCTGGCGCGGGATGAGGTTCTTCAGCTTCCCCGCCATCTCCACGCCGTAGTTGTAGGCCTTGTCGCGGTGGACGATGGCGCTGAAGGCATCCACCGGCTCGCCCTGCAGCAGCATGTCGACCTTCACCAGGTCCGCAACCTGCGAGCCGGACACGTCGTAGTCCAAAGACGCGTAGCCGCGGGTGCGGGACTTCAGCTGATCGAAGAAGTCGAAGACGATCTCCGCCAGCGGCAGCGTGTACCGCAGCTCGACGCGGTCCTCACTGAGGTAGTCCATGCCACCGAGGCTCCCGCGCTTGGACTGGCACAGCTCCATGACCGCGCCGATGAACTCGCTGGGCACCAGGATGGTGGCCTTCGCGACGGGCTCGCTGATCTCATGCACCTTCCCGGCGGGGAAGTCCGACGGGTTCAGCACCTCCACCTCGGTGCCGTCCTCCATCACCACGTGGTAGACGACCGACGGGGCGGTGGAGATGAGGTCGAGGTCGAATTCGCGCTCGAGCCGTTCTCGGATGATCTCCAGGTGCAGCAGCCCCAGGAAACCCACCCGGAACCCGAAGCCGAGCGCCGTGGAGGTCTCCGGCTCATAGCTGAGGGCGGCATCGTTGAGCTTCAGCTTGTCCAGCGCATCGCGCAGCGCCGGATAGTCCGAGCCGTCGATGGGGAACAGCCCCGAATACACCATGGGCTTGGGCTCGGTGTAGCCGGGCAGCGGCTCCTCGGCACCCCGCACGGAGGTGGTGACGGTATCGCCCACCTTGGACTGGCGCACGTCCTTCACGCCGGTGATCAGGTAGCCCACTTCACCGGTGCCGATGCCCGGGCTCGGCTTCGGCTCCGGAGAGCTCACGCCGATCTCGAGCAGCTCGTGGTGGGCGCCGGTGGACATCATGTCGATGCGGTCACGGGCCTCAAGGTGCCCGTCGACCACGCGCACGTAGGTGACCACGCCGCGGTAGGTGTCGTAGACGGAGTCGAAGATCATCGCGCGGCAGGGCGCATCGGGGTTGCCCTCCGGAGCGGGCACTGTGCGCACCACGTGATCCAGCAGGTCTGGGACGCCCTCGCCGGTCTTGCCGGAGACGCGCAGGACGTCCTCGGGGTCCACGCCCACGAGCTGGCCGATCTCTGCGGCGTACTTCTCCGGTTCCGCGCCGGGCAGGTCGATCTTGTTGAGCACCGGGATGATCGTCAGATCGTGCTCCATCGCCAGGTACAGGTTCGCCAGCGTCTGCGCCTCGATGCCCTGTGCGGCATCCACCAGCAGGATCGCGCCTTCGCAGGCGGCCAGCGAGCGGGAGACCTCGTAGGTGAAGTCCACGTGCCCGGGGGTGTCGATCATGTTCAGCGCATAGTTGTCGCCGTCGACCTGCCAGGGCATGCGCACCGCCTGGGACTTCACGGTGATGCCGCGCTCGCGTTCGATGTCCATCTTGTCGAGGTACTGGGCGCGCATCAGCCGCTCTTCGACGATCCCGGTGATCTGCAGCATCCGGTCGGCCAGCGTGGACTTTCCGTGGTCGATGTGCGCGATGATGCAGAAGTTGCGCAGCCGCTCCTGGGCGGTGGCGGCGGGCTGGATGTCCGTCGCCTGGTCGGCAGCGATCCTCGGGGTCACCGGCAGCAGTCCTCTCGTCGATGGCGGGGCCAGGCGCTGCTGCGCCGGGCATCGTCCTATGGTCTCACGGGGCGCGCGGGGCGTCGCGTACCCGGCGCGCGGGCAGGCGCAACCTCACAGCTCCCGCGGCGCTCAGCAGCTCGGAGCCCCGCCCCGGCCCGGGGCCTCAGGTGAGGTCCGGGTCGAAGTAGCGGCTGCCCAGGCCGCGGGTGATGGCGCCGGTGACCAGCTGCAGCTGCTCCATCTCCTGGTCGAAATCCGTGAGGATCTCCTCGAGCGCCCGGAAGCGCAGACTCGCCTGCGCCTGCCCGACGATCCGTCGACTCGGCTCCGCGGTGCCGACACGATCGAAGGTTGAGCCATGCAGCTTCGCGAGCGTCTCGAGCGCTGCATCCAGCTCTGCCAGGCAGTGCACGGCCGAGCGGGGGAAGATGGAATCCAGCAGCAGGAATTCGATCGCGCTCGTGCTGCGCACGCGCCCGCGGTAGGAGCGGATGTACGCCTCATGGGCACCGCACGAGCGCAGCAGCGTCACGGTCGACGCATCGGTCGCCTGCTCGAGATCGTGAGCCTGCAGATTGCGGGCCAGCATGTCCACCCGTTCGAGCTGCTGGCCGATGCGACAGAACAGCCACGCCTCATCGCGGGTCATGGAGGATTCGATGAGCCCGGTGAACACGGCGCAGCGGTCCTTGGCGTATTGGAAGGTGCCGTGCATGCGGCTGGGCCGCACGCCGCGCGGCAGGCCCAGGGTGGTGGTGTTCAGCGACTCCCATACCTCGGTGGAGAGCATTTCGCGGGCGCCCCGCGCGTTCTCCCGGGCGGTCTGCAGGGCACCGGCTACCGACGAGGGGTTGCGGCGGTCGGTCACCAGCCGATCCAGGACGCGCTGCACGGTGCGGTCGGCGTCGGCCACATCGGTGATCCCGAAGATCGCGTACAGGCCGGCGCAGGCCTCCTGCACGTCCAGGGCCGCGTCCTCGGTGATGGCCTGCAGCTTCACGTCGAGGATGCGAGCGGTCTGGTCGGCGCGCTCCACGTAGCGGCCGATCCAGAACATCGAGTCGGCCAGGCGGCTGAGCATCATCGGGCGGTCTCCTCGCTGGCGTCGATGATCCGGATGGCGGCGGTCACGGGCTCGGGTTCCGGGGCCGATGGTTCCGTGTCCTCGGTGGGGATGTCCTCGAAGGCGTCGTACTCCTCGTCCAGGGGAGCTTCGATGCTCTCCTGGGTGGCGGGCTGCGTGGCATCCGACTGCGTGGGGCCGGAGGCGGGTCGGCTGGTGGCGAGCACCCAGGTGTCCTTCGAGCCGCCGCCGCGGGAGGAGTTCACGATCATCTCCCCACGCGGCAGGGCCACGCGGGTGAGCCCGCCGGGCAGCACCCACACATCATCCCCGCTGTTCAGGGCGAAGGGTCGCAGGTCCACGTGGCGCGGTTCGATGCCCTCCTCCACCAGAGTGGGGATGGTGGACAGCTGCACGACGGGCTGGGCGATCCACCCGCGCGGATCGTCCAGGAGGCGTTCGCGCAGGGCGCTCAGCTCCTCGAGGGTCGCGGCGGGGCCGATCACGATGCCCTTGCCGCCGGAGCCGTCCACGGGCTTGACCACGAGCTCGTGCAGGCGGTCCAGCACCTCTTCGCGGGCCTCGGGCTCCTCGAGCCGCCACGTGTCCACGTTCGGCAGGATCGGTTCCTCGCCGAGGTAGTAGCGGATGAGGTCCGGGATGTAGGTGTAGGTGAGCTTGTCATCGGCGATGCCGTTGCCGATGCCGTTGGCGACCGTGACATTCCCGGCCAGGACGCTGCGCACGAGCCCGGGTACGCCGAGCATCGAGTCAGGGCGGAACACCTCCGGGTCGATGAAGTCATCGTCGGTGCGCTTGTAGATCACGTCCACGCGGCGCAGCCCGGCGGTGGTGCGCATGTAGATGCGGTCGCCGCGCTCGACGAGATCGGAGGCTTCCACGAGATCCACGCCCATGGTGCGGGCCAGCAGGGAATGCTCGAAGTAGGCGCTGTTGTATCGGCCGGGGGTGAGGACGACGATGGTGGGCTCCTCCCCCGCGGTGTCCGGGGCGGCGGCCTGCAAAGCGGCGAGCAGACGCCCGGGATACTCGCCGACGCGCCGCACAGGCGCATCGGCGAACAGCTCGGGGAAGCCCTGCGCCATGGCCCGCCGGTTGGACAGCACGTAGCTGACACCGCTCGGGGTGCGGACGTTGTCCTCCAGCACGCGGAAGGCACCATCGGCCCCGTCACGCACCAGGTCGATCCCGGAGATGTGGATGCGCACGCCGTTCGGAGGCCGGTAACCGCGCATCGCCTCGACGACGTAGATGGAGGAGCTGACGAGCTGGGCGGGCAGCACCCCGTCGGCGATGGCCCGCCGATCGGTGTACAGGTCATCCAGGAGTCGTTCGAGCGCACGCACGCGCTGGGCCACACCCTCGCTCACGCGGCTCCACTCCGCGGCGTCGATCAGCCGCGGGATCGCATCGATCGGGAAGGGCCGCTCTTCTCCCGCATAGTCGAAGGTCACGCCCTGGTCGAGGTAGCTGCGCGCGAGAGATTCAGAGCGAGCACGGAACTCCTCGAGGCCCAGCCCGGACAGAGCCTCATGCAGGGCCGCGGTGGTGGGGCGCACCGAACCGTCATTGGCGAACATCTCGTCCCCGCGGATGCCCGGGCGGATGCCGTCGAACAGAGAGGGAGTGGGCGGGGTGGTGGGCATGTCTACGATTCTCCCAGAACTGTGCCCTGTTCCTCTGCGCTTCCCAGGAGTGACTGTCATGGCCCTCGGCTCTCGCCTCACCTCGTTCGTGCGCTCCGCGCTGCACTCGCCGCAGGTGCGTCGCTCCGTGCGCGATCTGGGCCGGGCCGGGGTGCGCGCGCTCCAGGAGCAGCGGGGTGGCCGCAGGGCAGAGGCGCGCCCCGCTGACCCGGACTGGGCGACGCCGGATGACGGGCCGACGCGGGAGGGCTCGGATGCCCAGCGGGAGTCTTCGGCGCTCGCGGATCGGGATCCCCGCAGCCCGGTGGAGATCACCTACGCCCCGCGGCAGGATGATGACCCGGATCCCGGCGAGGTGGTGTGGGGGTGGGTGCCCTTTGAGGAGGACATCACTCGCGGCAAGGACCGGCCGGTGCTCGTGCTCGCGCAGGAGGATGCCTCGCGCGGCGGTACGGATGGCCGCGGGGAGGTACTCGTGGCGCTCATGCTGACCTCGCGGGATCGTGCCGGCTCCGGCGCGGTGATGACCGATGAGCACGGCGCGACCTGGGTGGATGTGGGCAGCGGCGCATGGGATGCCAAGGGGCGGCCCTCGGAGGTGCGGGTGGATCGTCTGCTGCGCCTGGCTCCGGCGGCGGTGCGCCGGGAGGGTGCGCGGCTGGATGAGGCGCGGTTCGCCCAGGTGGCGCAGGCGGTGCGCACGGTGCATGGCTGGTCCGATGACGTCCCCGCATCCAGCAGTGACACGGCGTAATTCCCGGCACATGAGCTCGGTGCGCGGCCTGCGATCTGGTAGCGTGGCGCGCTGTATGTGTGACATACCGTCCGGTGTGCGCCGACGGGTCCCCGCCGTGTCAGGGGGCGCGGCGTGTGGCACCCGGGCGAGTAGCCGGGTCGGCGATCCGGCGCCGATGTCTCCAGGCGATTCCCCACCGCCGTCCCCGTCGGTGCCGTTCCTCGGCCGTCCCGGATGATCCACTCCGGAAGCACAAGAGAGAAGTCTTCGTGGCAAACATCAAGTCCCAGATCAAGCGGAACAAGACCAACGAGAAGGCCCGCCTGCGCAACCGCGCGGTGAAGTCCGAGCTCAAGACCTACGTGCGCAAGGTCCGCACCGCGGTCACCGCCGGTGACGCCGAAGCCGCCGGCGAGGCGTTCAAGGCCGCCTCCCGCAAGCTCGACAAGGCCGTCTCCAAGGGCGTGATCCACAAGAACCAGGCCGCGAACCGCAAGTCCGGTCTCGCGAAGCTGGTTGCGAAGGTCTCCGCCTGAGCTCCTGACGCATTCTGCGCGACGCCCCGCACGGTCAGCCGTGCGGGGCGTCGTCGTCTCCGGGGACAGGGCGGGCCGGGATCAGCCGGCGCGGCGGGCGCGGCAGATGCCCATGACCATGCGCTGCACAGACCACTGCGGGTCGCGCCCGGCGCCCTTGACTTCGTGATCGGCTCGCGCCACGGTCTCGATCGCGCGGGCCAGCGCACGGTCGTTCCAGGCACGGGCCTCGCGCTGAAGGTTGCGGGCCATCCAGTCCGGCATCCCGAGGCTGCGGGCGGTGGCGCCAGGGGCGCAGACCTTCGCGAGCGAGCGCATCTTCGAGGCCACGGCGGCGACGATCGGCACCGGATCGGCGCCGGCGAGCTGTGCCTGCTGCAGCAGCTGGAGGGCTTCCTGTTCACGGCCGGCGATCGCGGCATCGGCCACGGCGAAGGCGGTGGACTCCACCCGACCGGCGGTCAGCCCGTGCACATCCTGAGCGGTGACCTGGGGGGCCTGCTGCCCGGCATCCGGGGTGGTGTCCTCGATGAGCTGGCGGCTGATCGCGGCGAGCTCAGCGAGGTCCGTGCCGAAGGCGTCGACGAGAGCGGTGAGGGCGTCAGGCTGGATGCGGCGCTGGGCGCGCGCGAACTCGGCGGCGACGAAGGCCTGCTTATCCGCGGCGCGTTTGACGGGGCTCGCGTCCACCCGGGGCACGCCCGCCTTCTTCAGGGCGTCCAGCAGCTTCTTGCCGCGGTTGCCGCCGCGGTGGACCAGCACGAGGGTGACATCGGGCTCGGGCTGCGGCAGGTAGTCGAGGACCTCTCCGATGAGCGCCTCGGGGGCTGCCTGCAGCTCGGGGATCACGACGAATCGCGGCTCGCCGAAGAGGGAGGGGCTCGTGACCTGAGTGAGGATGCCGGGGGCGATGGTCTCGGCGGTCAGCTGGTGAACGGCGACCTCGGGGTTCTGCTCCCGGGCGAGGTCCCGCAGGCGCTGCACGGCCCGGTCGGCGATGAGCTGCTCGGTGCCGTGGACCAGCACCACCGGCGCGAGG
This sequence comes from Brachybacterium sp. Marseille-Q7125, assembly GCF_023062615.1. Classification (NCBI taxonomy): domain Bacteria; kingdom Bacillati; phylum Actinomycetota; class Actinomycetes; order Micrococcales; family Dermabacteraceae; genus Brachybacterium; species Brachybacterium sp. Marseille-Q7125. The sequence goes on from NZ_JALLAL010000003.1 coordinate 70,071, forward strand.
GCGACGCTGTGCCACTGGACATCGCTCACCGGGTGCTCCTGACTGCTGAGGGGTGCCATGGCCGCCGCGGGCCGGGCAGGGGTTCCTGCGCTGGTCGATCCTATCGGGCTGGGCCCACGCTGCGCGGCTCGGGATCCGGACCGACGGGGAGGATGACGGTGCCGTGCTGGTCGGTGCGCAGGATCTGTGCGCCACTGTGCTCGAGCATGCTGAGCGCCTCGGCGGTGGGGTGCCCGAAGCTGTTGTCCTCACCGACGGTGATCAGGGCGAGCTCGGGATCGATCCGGGTGTAGAGCTCCGCGTGCTGGCGGCGGCTGCCGTGGTGGGCGACCTTGACCAGCTGCGCCGTCCCGATGTCCTGCTGCGCGAGCAGCCGCTGAGCGACGGGCTCAAGGTCCCCGAGCGCGATGAGCCTCCCGCCGCTGGGCCAGGTTGCCGCGATGACCACGGAGCAGTCGTTGGCCGCATCGCCTTCTCCTGATCCGGTCTCGGCGCGGCTCGCCTGGTGGGCGGCCTCGGCGCTCGGCGGCCACAGCACCTCGATCGTGAGTCCGGGCCGCTGCCATGCCTCCCCTGTGACGACGGGCTGGGCCGGCACGGCGGAAAGGTTGTCTCTGCCGGCCTCGGGCAGCGGGCAGGTCCACTGCTCGCCCGGGATGCGGGTGCCGACGAGGGCATCGCGCCCACCGGTGTGGTCAACATGCGGATGGGTGAGCACCAGCAGGTCAATGCGCTGGATCTGCAGGCGATCCAGGCATTCCCGCAGCGCCGCGGGGTCCGGACCGGTGTCCACGAGCACCGTCGGCGCTTGTTCTCCCTCGCCCCGCAGCAGCAGCGCGTCACCCTGCCCGACCGCGCAGGCCGCCACCGCCCAGCCCTGCGGGGCGCCGCCGGGCAGGTGGCGTGCGAGCCCTGGTGCGAGCAGCGCCACGGCGGCCGCGGCAGCGATCCAGCGCACGGCGGCGCTGCGTCGGCCGACCAGGAGGATCCCCGCGATGATGATCGCGGCGAGAGCCAGCAGCGCCCCGGCCGCGCCCTCAGGCACGGGGATCCGGGAACCGGGCAGCGCATCAGCGGCACGGGCGATGAGCAGCACCAGGTGCGCTCCCCCGCCCGCGACGCCGTAGAGCAGCTGTGCCCCGGGCGGCCAGATCACACCGAGGCACAGGGCAAGGAGTCCGATCACGGTGGAGGGGCCGACGATGGGTCCCACGAGCAGGTTCACCGGGACCGCCCAGGCGGAGACCTCGGGGGTGAGCAGGATGAGCAGTGGTGTGCAGGCCAGCTGCGCCACGATCGGCACCGCGAGGATCAGCGCCCCGGTGCGGCCCAGGCGTCTTCCGCTCATGTTGACGAGGGCCGTGGCGAGCGGCGGGGCGGCGAGCAGGATCGCCGCCGTGGACAGCGCGGAGAGCAGGAACCCGACCGATGCCGCAGTGACCGGGTCGATCACGGCCCACAGAGCGACGGTGAGGGCGAGAGCTGCGACCGGGGATGCCCGCACCCCCGCGTACCGTGCGGCCAGCAGCGGTGCAGCCATGGTCGCGGCGCGCTGCACGCTCGGCTCATCGCCCACCAGCCACACATAGGCGCCCACCGTCACGGCAGCAAGCAGCAAGCGGGGGCGACGGCGCAGGCCGAGCAGCAGCGCGGGGCCGAGCACCGCGGCGAGGACCAGGGCGATGTTCGCCCCGGAGACGGCGACCAGGTGGGAGATCCCGGCCCGGCGCATGATGTCCTCGGTCTGCTCGCTCATGCCCTGGGTGTCCCCGGTGGTCATGCCGCGGATGAGCGCGGCTTCCTCGGGTGGGAGCGCTGCGGTGGCGTGCCGGGCTTGCTCGCGCAGCTGCTGACGCATGCTCTGTGCCCTCCCGACGATTCCGCCGGCCGGAACGGGCTGCACGTCAGCGGCGCGCAGCACGATGAGGCTGCCCGATACTCGCACGGTGCCGCGGACCAGCAGCGCGTCGCCATCTCGCACGGCGGCGAGACCTTCTGCTGCGTCTCCGTCGGCTCGCACGAGGATGGGGACGGAGGACGGCAGCGTGCGTGTCGTCGTGCCGATGCGAGCCGCGCCTGCCCGGCTGCGGGCACGCATCTGCAGTCCCTCCCGGGCCCAAGGCGGTCCGCTCGTCGGCGGCGCGGGGTCCTGGGCTGCGGTGAGAGCAAGCTGCACCACCGCTGCATCATCAGCAGCGACAGTCAGCGTCTCCTGAGCGGTCTCGTGGCGTTGGAGGGCCGGGAACAGGAGCGCACCGGCGAGCACGACGATGCCCAGGTGCCCGAGCACCGTGGGGGCGGTGCGGGAGGTGCCGAGCACCGTCGTGACGGTCAGCGCGAGAGCTATGAGCACCGCTGCGGCGGCAACCGCGGCCGCGGTGCCGACCAGGGCGCCGAGCACGGCGAGCCCCCAGACCACGACTGCTCCGGGCAGCAGGAGCAGATCTGTCGGCCGCAGTCGTGTGCTGCCGGGTGTGTCGGGCCGGGTCATACGGTGGCCTGCGGTCTGATCTTCTCGAGGGTCGCAGGGCCAATGCCGGAGACCTCCTGCAGCTGATCCACGCTCGTGAAGGGACCGTTCTGCTCCCGGTGCGTGATGATCCGCTCCGCGATCGCCGGGCCCACCCCGGGCAGGTCCTCGAGCTCTGCCGCGGTGGCGGTGTTGAGGTTGATCAGCGCGCCTGCCCCTGGCGGCCCGGCCCGGTCGCTCCCCTCTGGTGCCGCTCCCCCACTCGGCGCCCCACCACCGGGGCCCGCGGGCAGCTCGCGCGGTTCCTCCCCGGGCACGGGGACGTGGATCTGCTCTCCGTCGCTGACGGGCCGGGCGAGATTCACGGCCGCGAGGTCCGCCTCAGGCTGCGCTCCCCCGGCAGCGGCGAGGGCATCATCCACTCGGGCACCCGGCTCAAGCCGCACCACCCCGGGGCTCTCCACCGCACCGGTGACATGCACGATCAGGACCGTTGGCGGCGACGCCCCAGAGTCCTCCTCCGCCTGCTCGGTGCTCTTTTCCCCCGCCGCCCCGTCTTCCTCCCCCTCCACGGCAGGGGCGCTGGACTCGACGGTCGGAGCGATCGCGGGGGCTTCGAGCGGGACGGCGGAGCCGCTGCCGGACAGGTGCACCGCCCCCAGGCCGATGAGCACGAGCACCGCGATCCCCACCAGCGCTGAGGCAGAGGGCACGGGCAGGCTGCGGCGCGGACGCGGTGGATGATGCTCACGCCGCGTGATCAGCGTGTCGCCGTTGCGGCGGTGTCGTCCGCTGCGGCCGCGCCCGCTGCGCCCGGTCAGGTCCTGTGCTCCCATGGGCGCGAGGCTAGGGAGCGCACGCCCCCGTCGTCAGCCGACGACCGCCCACTGTGGATGAAGGGCCATTGTGGAGGAGAGGTCGCGCCACGTCACCGCCCGCCGCCCGTGCCGGGGTCAGAGCCCGAAGGTCGCGAGCCACTGCCCCCAGAACGCCACCGCGATCACGACGATGACCAGCAGATACCACAGCAGCGTGAGCAGCACCCACCTTCGCAGCAACGTCCCCAGCGCGCGGGGCACCGGAATATCCCCGGACTCCACCATGTGTGCGAGGGTCGCGAAGAACATCGGGGCGCTCACCGCCCAGACGACCATGCACCAGGGGCACAGGGCGCGGATCACGAAGATTGCGGAGATCGCCAGGAAGTGGACGTACGCGAGGGCGAACAGCATCCCGCCGAGCACCGCCCAGCGGAACCAGGTGGGCAGCGGCGTGCGGCTGACCATGAGCGCGCCGGCGGCGGCCATGATCGCGAATCCGCCCAGCCCGATCGCCATGTTCGGGATCCCCAGCGCCGCGGCCTGCCAGGTCATCATGACGCTGCCGCAGGAAATGAAGGGGTTCACATCGCAGCCGAGGCTCGCCCCGGGGTTCGCCAGCAGGTATTCCTTGCCGACCAGGAGCTCGAGGGATGCGATCCAGCCGATGATGCCGCCGATCAGCAGCACAAGCCCGGTCAGGCGCTGCGGGGCGCGGGGGCGGGCGGCCCGTTCGGCGGCGAGCTCACGGTCGATCTCCGCGCGCAGCGCGGCGTCGTCCTCGTCCGGATGCAGATCCTCGCCCGCGGCGGTCCGTTTCGTGCTCATGGGTGCCCTCCTCGTGGGCGGCGGTGGACCGGGGCGGTCACACCACGGGGTGCTCGCGGAACCATTCCGCGAGCCGACGGTTGCCCTCGTCCATGCTCACCGCGGGGGTCCACTGCAGGCGTTCGCGGGTGCGGCGCTGATCGAACCAGTGGGCGGTGGACATCTGCTCGGCGAGGAACTCGGTCATCGGGGGTTCGTCGTGTCCGGGACGCTTCTCCCAGATCCGTTCGATGACCCGCCCGGCGAAACGGGCCGCCGCGCCGGGCACGGAGATCCTCGGGGCCGGCACGCCGGCGGCCGCGCACCAGCCGGCGAAGACATCCCGCACAGCGCGAGGCTCCCCGTTCGAGACCACGAAGCTCTCTCCGTGCACGTCGTCGATCCGGTCGTAGGCGGCGACGATCGCGTCGGCGGCATTGTCCACGTAGGTGGTGTCGATCAGGGCCATGCCCTGATCCAGCAGCGGAAGGCGCCCGCGGCTGGCACGATCCACGATGCGCCCCACCAGCTGCGTGTCCCCCGGCCCCCACACCACGTGGGGGCGGATCGACGTGACCAGCAGGCCGTCCTTCCCGTCGGCCTCCATGGCCAGCAGCTCCGCGGCCGCCTTGGTGCGGGCGTACGGGCCGCGGGCATGCCCCGGGGACGCGACGGTGGCATCATCGCCCACGATCGCGCGGCCCAGATGCGCGACCGACGGAGAGGAGATGTTCACCAGTCGGCTCACGCCCTCACTGCGCATGGCATCGAGGATGTTGGCGGTGCCGCCGATGTTGATCGCCCGGTATTCGCTCTCCGGCCCCGAGATCGAGACCTTCGCGGCAAGATGCACGACGGCATCGGCGCCCTGGACGGCCCGACGCACGTCCTCGGCGCTCGTGAGGGAGCCGCACACGTCCTGCACCCCGTCGATACCGGCGGGGCGGCGCTGGAAGGCCCGCACGTCGAGCCCGCGGTCGCGCAGCGTGCGGGCGACCGCACCGCCGAGCATCCCGGAGGCACCGGTGACCAGGACCGTCTCGGCGCTCACAGCGCGTCCGCCTTCTCACCGCGCAGGGTCTGCTCGGCCCAGCGGGACAGTGCCGCCCGGTCGATCTTCGAGTTGTGCCGGATGTCCGTAGGCAGGGCCCGGGTGGTGAACACCGCAACCACCTCAGCGCCGCAGCGCTCGCGGACCGCGCGGCGCACGGCCTCTTGGAGGGACGGCTCTGCGGGGCGCGGTCTGCCGGCCTTTCCGGGGCGGTAGCCCTCCTCGGTCTCGAGGATCACGACGACCTGCTGGGTGCCGCGGGGGCCGACGGCGGCTGCACCGGCACGCCGCACGACGGGCACGGACTCCGCTGCCTCCTCGACCTGCACCGGGGTGAGGAGACCATCGGCGGTGGCGAGGACGTGGGCGGCGCGGCCCTCGACCCACAGGCGTCCCTGGTCATCGAGGTGTCCGACGTCCCCGGTGGCGTGCCAGCCCTCAAAGCGCATCGCGGTGCGGGTGGTGTGCCACAGCATGAGGTAGCGGTCCCGCACATGCGGGGCGCGCACGAGGATCTCGCCGACGACATCCGGATCGATGGTGATCTCCCCGGTCGTCTCCCCGTTGTCGTCCATCGGGGCGATGGCGATCTCGACGCGCGGCACGGGCCGGCCCACGCAGACTCCGGAGCCCTCCCCGGCAGCCTCGATGCCGTCGAGGTCGATCGCGGCGACGGCCAGGCATTCGGTCATGCCATAGGGCGTGAGCGCCCGCGCCTCGGGCATGAGATCCCGCAGGCCGCGCAGCAGGTGCGCGGGGATCGGGGCGCCGGCGGAGAAGAAGCTCGCCGCCCCGGCCATCGCCTCCCGGCCTGCAGCATCGAGCTGACCGGCGGTGTCCAGGATGTTGCGCAGCGCCGCGGGGGCGGTGAACACCGCGGGTCGGCCCAGCGCCGCGATCGCCTCGGCGAGCGCCGGGGCGGTCAGCTCCCCCGGCCGGGTGATGTCCATATCGGGCACCACGGTGGGGGCACCGAGCGCCGGCCCCAGCAGGGCAAACGGCGCGAATCCGGCAACAAGTCCCCGCTCGGGTGCGAGCTGGAGGGTCTCGCCAACGGCCGTGAACATGGCGCCGAGCTGGCGGTGGGTGAGCACCGCGCCCTTGGCCGGTCCGGTGGAGCCGGAGGTGAACAGGATCGCGGCATCCGCATCGGGATCCGGGTAGGGGGCATCCAGAGGCGCGCCGAGCTCGCGCATCATGGCGCCGGAGCGGGCGAGCTGAGCGATCGAGGTCTCCACCCCCAGGGCCGTGCGGTCCAGGGTGGGCAGTTGCTCGACGCTGATGCGGCGGCCGGGCCAGTTCATCGCGCGGGCGCCGACCAGGGCGCGGTTGATGCCGATCAGCCAGTCCGGGTGGGAGCCGATGACGGCGCGGGTGAGGCCCTGCAGGCCCAGGCCCGCGTCGGCGATCACGGCGACGGCGCCGATGCGGAAGCAGGCGTACAGCACACCGGTGAGGTCCGCGCCGGGGGTGATCAGCAGGCTCACCCGGTCGCCGGGGCGCACGCCGTGGCCCAGGAGCCCGGCGGCGATGTCATCCACCCGGCGGTTCAGCAGTGACCAGGAGATCTCCTGGCCCTGACCGTCCGCGCCGCCGAGCTCGACGACGGCGGCACGCTGGGCGTGCACGGGGTCCGCAGCCAGCTGAGCGATGGGCGCGCCGATGGGCTGCGTCTCGGTGGGCTCAGCGAAGGAGGAGACGGGCCGCCACGCTGAGGCGGCCTCGCGCGGCTGCTCAGCGGTGCCGAAGGTGTTCTCGAGCCAGGCGCTCACCAGGCCCGCGAGGTCGGCGTCCTCCCACACCAGGTGGGAGGCCTTCTCGAAGCGGTGGACGTCTGCGTGGGGAATGCGCTCGAGGATGTCGCGCAGGAAACGGTCGGAGAAGGTGATGTCCCGCGGCCCCCAGGCCAGCAGGGTGGGAACCTGCAGCTCCTTCACACCCTCGGCGACCCGCTCAAGGGTGGGGCGGGAGGGATGGTCGGCACCGGCGGGGATATCGGCGACGAACTGGTCGATGCCCTGGCGCCGCGCGCGCGTGCGGTACGGGGCGAGGTACCCCTCCTGCACTTCGGCGGGCAGCGCGGGCTTGGACAGCGACAGGGTGGTGCGCAGGAACCCGTCGGTCAGCGATGTTGAGGCGGTGCGGAACCCGGGGGTGGTCGCGAGCTGCAGGGCGCGCGGGAGGGATTCGGCGATCTCCTGGTGCAGGCCCGTGTTCGTGAGGATCATCCCGGCCAGGTCATGCCGGTTGTCCAGCGCCCAGCCGGTGGAGATCAGCCCACCCCAGTCATGGCCGACGGTCACAATGGGGCCGCGCAGCGACAGGGCGTCGGTGAGCATCGACAGATCGGTGATGCGGTCCTGGTAGCGGCGGCGCACACCGGTGCGCTCGGACCAGCCCATCTCCAGCTGGTCCACGGCGATCAGCCGCCACGGAATGTCCTCCCGCACGAGAGACCGGAACAGGTAGGAGGACGTGGGGTTGCCGTGGACGGCCAGGAGAGTGCCTCGCGGGTTGATGCCCCGCTCGGCGAGCCACGGCCCGGAGTCCAGCAGGTGCCAGCGGCGCTTCTCGCCGGTGTGGTCACGCGCTTCGAGCATGCGGTGCAGGCGCGGATCCACGCCGTGCTGCTCGGGCATGTCGGGGACGTCGGCGCGTCGGCGCCCGGTGCTCTGACGGGAGTTCACCACTCCACCTCCATCATCGCGGTGTTCAGTCCGGATCCCACGCCCATCAGCAGCACCCGCTGCCCCCGCTGGACCTGATCCTGGATGTGGGCGAGGGTCATCGGCACGGCCTCGGCGGCGATGTTCCCCCAGTCGGGGAAGGTCACGGGGATGCGTTCCATGCCCACCCCGGTGATCTTCGAGAAGTTGCGGGTGTAGACCATCGAGACCTGGTGCGGGATGACGTAGTCAATGCTCTTGAAATCCAGGCCCTGCTCATTGGCACCCTTCCAGGTGTCCAGGATCAGCTGGATGCCGTTCTCCAGCAGCCCGGCGGAGTCGGTGCGCATGTCCTGCATGTTCGCCACGCACAGCTCGTGGTGCTCCGTGCCGGCACGGGCCTGGGTGAGCTTCAGGCGGTGCCCCTCGGGGTGCTCATCGGCCGGTCCGAGCACCGCGGCGGCGGCGCCGGATCCGAGGGTGAGGGAGGCGAACTGGTTGTTGAAGTCCTCGCGGGTGGAGTTCTTCGCGTTGATCCGGGAGACGGTGCCGCGCTGGACCTCTTCGACATCCTCTGCGCCCACGATCAGGGCGTAGCGGATCTGCCCGGTGTCAATCATGCCCGCGGCCATGGTCATGGCGTTGACGAAGCCGAGGCACGCATTGGTGATGTCGAAGTTCATGCAGCTGGTGGGCATCCCCAGGGAATGGTGGATGCTCGTGGAGACCGCAGGCTCCAGATGCTGACGGGACACCGAGGCGTTGATCAGCAGCCCCACCTGGTCGCGCGTGATCCCGGCCTTGGCGATGGCACGCTCGGCGGCCTGCACCACGCCCTGGCGCCAGCCGTCCCTGGGGTCACGCCACCAGCGGCGCTCGTATACCCCGGCCACGCGCTGCAGCACGCCCTTGGGCAGACGCAGGCGCTTGCGGGCGGGGCTGAGCATCTCATCGATCTCATCGGAGGTCACCGTGACCTGAGGAAGCGACATCTCGACGGCCAACAGGCTCGCGTTGCGGTGGACGATTCCCGTGTTCCCGTTGGCCATCAGTGCGCTGTACCTCGTCAGATCGTTCATCGTTGCGGTAGATCATTCATCGTTCCAGCAGATCATTCGCCATGGCGGCGCGTCCCCGTGCGGTGGCGGGGCGATCTGCTCCACCGCTCATCATCCCACCCGTGCCTGGACAGTTGCTCAGGCGGTGGCGGATCCCACGTCGACCCCGGGCTCCCCCGGCACCTGAGAGCCCGCGTCCTGCTCTCTCACGGTCACCTCGCCCTCCCCCTTCGGGCCCTCCTCCTCGAGGTGGTGGCCCAGGTGGTGACGGGCGAACTCCAGGCACTGCCGCAGGGTGCGCTCGCGGCGTTCCTCATCCCGGCTGGTCGTGACCTCCAGCAGCACCGAGCCCTCCCAGCCGCGATTGGCGAGCCGCCGCAGCACCTCGGCGCACGGCTGATTGGCCTCCCCGGGTGGGAGATGCTCATCCTTCGTGGTGCGGCCGGAGCCATCGGCCAGGTGCAGGTGGGTGAGCCGGTCCCCGAGGCGCTCGATCATCTCCAGCGCGTCATCACCGGCGGTCGCGGCGTGGGAGAGGTCCACCGTCACATGCGCATAGTCCTCATCGGTGGGGTCGTGATCGGGCAGGTAGTTCAGCAGCTCCCGCACGCCCAGCCGCCACGGGTACATGTTCTCCACCGCGATCGCGATGCCGCTGTCGGCCTCGATCTGCGCCACGCCCTCCACGAAACCGCGCGCGTACTTCCCCTGCCAGCGGAACGGTGGGTGCGCCACGACGGTGGGGGCCCCGAGCTTCTGGGCGAGCTCCACCGTGCGATGGATCTTCACCCACGGGTCGGTGCCCCACAGGCCCTGCAGCAGGAAGAGGGTGGGTGCATGGAGGGAGAAGATCGGCTGCTCGTACCGCTCGGAGTAGGCACGCAGGGCCGATGCGTCCTGCGAGTCCTTGGCGTAGGAGACCATCACCTCCATGCCGTCGTAGCCGATCTTCTGGGCCAGGCGGAATCCTTCCTCCACGCCGGCGGGGAACACGGAGGAGGTGGACAGGCCGACGGGGATGCGCCGCTGCGGATGCTGGTCGCTGCGCGGATCACCGGCGCTGAGCCGACGCGAGAGCTTCTCCTGCGCGGAGCGGTGGGCGGTGTTGGGCCGGGTGAACGGCTTGCGTTCCCCGTGGCGGGGTGCGTTCGACGACGAATCCTCGCGGCGTCGGCTCACAGCTCCTCCTGGGCGGTCGATCGGCGCAAACAGTATTGCACCAGGGCACGCTTCTAGACTCGTCCTGATGCCCGCAGCGGCCCGGGCCATCGGCGGGTGGCCGCTCCGCTGGGCCATCCACCGCCGGCATGCATCCCTGCTCGACTGTCCCCATCCGTCCCTGCCCCGCCCCGATCTGGAGACCCCACCGATGGCGAAGCTGCATTTCAAGTACGGAGCGATGAACTCCGGCAAGTCCGACACGCTCATCAAAACCGCGTACAACTACGCCGAACGGGGGCTCGCGACCATCACGGTCAAGCCCGCCCTGGACACCAAGGGCGAGGATCGGGTGGTCGCCCGCGGTGGTGCCTCACGGCAGGTCGATGTGATCGCCGGGGCTGGGGAGGATCTGCGTGAGCACGTGCAGCGCACGGCTGATGACCTGGGGTTGCGCCCGCTGCATTGCGTGCTCGTCGATGAGGCGCAGTTTCTAGAGCCGCACCAGATCGATGACCTGTTCCGCCTCGCCAAGGACGATGGGATCTCGGTGATCTGCTACGGCCTGCGCACCGATTTCCGCACCGCGATGTTTCCCGGGGCGGCGCGGCTGTTCGAGCTGGCGGACAACGTGGAGAAGCTGCCGACGATGTGCCGCTGCGGCTCCCAGGCGGAGTTCAACTGCCGCCGCGTGGGCGAGCGCTTCGTGTTCGAGGGCGAGCAGGTCGCGATCGACGGCGCGGAGGTGACATACATGTCGCTGTGCGGGCCGTGCTTCATGGCAGAGCAGCGGGCAGCCGGGGTACGGGTGCTGGGCTGAAAGCGCCTTCTCAGACCTGTCCTGGACCGGGCCGCCCCGACGGGTTCACCTCGCATCCCGGGGACAGCACTCGCCCCCGCCCTCTTACGGGAGGACGGGGGCGCGTGCAGTGTTCGGGCGGATCAGGAGCCCAGCGGCTTATCCTCGCCCACCTCGGCGTCGCCACCGGAGGTTGCGCTGTCCGCGGACTTCTCGGCCAGGTTCTTCTCGTTCTTCGCCTCACCGGTGACACGGTCCTTCGCGGCGCCCGCGGCGCTGCTGACCTTCTCCTGCACACCGGCGGCCACGCCGGGAGCCTTGTCCTTCACGGTCTCGGCGGTGTCGTGCGCCACGCGGGTGGCGGTGTCCCGAGCCTGGGCGGCGCGGCGCTGGACCTCGGGGTCTTCGGCCACCTGACGGGCAGTGCGCTCAAGCGACTCGTAGGGACCGCGGCCGGCGCGGGAGCCGATCACGAAGCCGATGCCGAGCCCGGCCAGGAAGATGAACTTCTTCATGGTCTCTCTCCTGTGTGATGTGTCGTGGACCTCATGCATGGTGCCACATCGGGGTGACGGACCGGTCGATTCTCGACCGTCCGGTCCTGCAGACAGCGCACGCCGGGCGTTGTGCATCAGCGGTGGCGGAGGTCATACGATCGGCCTACCGGCAATGCCGCCGGGCCGCACCCAGCACCATTGCGATGAGGAGCAGACAGAGTTGTCCATCCAGAGCACCTCCCCCCGTCCCACTGACCCGGCTGCCCCGCAGCTGCCGAGCCCCGAGGAGGTCGCCGAACAGGTGCACCGCTGGGTGGACGCCGCCGCGATGCGGCCGGTGCCCGGGCAGGCGAAGATGCTCTCTGATCTGCTGCAGGACCCCCAGGGGCTGGACTTCACCCTCGCCTTCGTGGATCGGGTGATCCGACCGGAGGATCCACGGGCCGCTGCGGTGGAGCTGCGTCGCCTGGCACAGAACCCGCCATCGTTCCTGCCGGCGGCCCTGCGCCGCGTGGTGGCTCTGGGCGGCGCCGCCTCACAGCTGGCCCCGCACCTCGTCGTCCCCACAGCGCAGGCGGTCATGCGCCGCATGGTGGGGCATCTGATCCTCGATGCGCGGCCCCGCCAGCTGGGCAGCTCGATCGAGCGCCTGACCCGTGATGGCACCACCTTGAACATCAACCTGCTGGGTGAGGCAGTGCTGGGCGCGCAGGAGGCGGCGCGGCGCATGGAGGGCGTGACCGAGCTCGTGGCCCGCGACGATGTGGACTACGTGTCCATCAAGGTGTCCTCGCTGGTGGACCATCTGCCGCTGTGGGCGGCACGGGAGACGGTCGATCACATCGAAGAGAAGCTGGTGCCGCTGTACCTCGCGGCCGCCCGCACCTCACCGGCCACGTTCCTGAACATGGACATGGAGGAGTACCGGGATCTGGAGCTGACGCTGCAGGTGTTCGAGCGTCTGCTGGCACGGCCGGAGCTCACCGATCTGCCGATGGGCATTGTGCTGCAGGCGTACCTGCCCGATGCGCCGCGAGCCATGGCGCGCCTGCGCGAGCTGGCCGAGCGCCGCGTGGCCGCCGGGGGCGCGCCTATCAAGGTGCGCCTGGTCAAGGGCGCGAACCTGGCGATGGAGCGGGTGGATGCCTCGGTGCATGGGTGGCCGCTCGCGACGCTGGGCAGCAAGGAGGAGTCCGACGCCCAGTACAAGCGCATGCTCATCGAGGCGGTGGATCCTGAGCGGTTGCAGGCGGTGCACCTGGGCATCGCCGGGCACAACCTGTTCGATGTCGCGTTCGCGCATCTGCTGATGCAGCGCCGCGGCATCCCGGCCGGTCCCGGGCACGGCATCGAGTTCGAGATGCTCGCAGGGATGGCCCCGGGGCAGCAGGCGGTGGTGCGCGAGGCGACCGGGACGATGCGGCTGTATGTGCCGATCGTGCATCCGGACCACTTCGATGTGGCGGTCTCCTACCTGGTGCGGCGCCTGGAGGAGAACGCCTCCTCGCAGAACTTCCTGTCCGCGGCGTTCCAGCTGGACTCCTCCGCGGAGCTGTTCGCGCGCGAGCAGGGACGTTTCGAGCAGGCCCTGCAGCGGGCCCTCAGCGAGGTATCCGCGCCCACCCATCGGGGGCAGGACCGCCTGGCGGAAGTTCCCCGCGACGGCGCGATCACCCTGGGGGATCCGGCGCTGCCGACGGTGCCCGGCGCATTCAGCAACACCCCCGATACGGACCTGTCCACCCCGGCGAACCAGGAGTGGGCCGAGCAGATCACCCGCCGGATCCGCGGTTCGCAGGCCGGTGTGGAGCGGATCGAGCGGGCACGGCTGACTAGCACCGACGAGGTGGATGCGGCGATCACAGCAGCCCTGCAGGCGCAGCAGGAGTGGCAGGCGCTCCCGGTGTCCGAACGCGCGGAGGTGCTGCGGCGCATCGCCGGGGTGATGGCGGGCAGCCGCGCGCTGCTGCTCGAAGTCGCGGCAGCGGAGACCGGTAAGACCCTCGAGCAGGGCGACCCAGAGGTGTCCGAGGCGATCGACTTCGCCCTGTACTACGCCGAGCAGGCCGAGCGCCTGGCCGAGCACGGCGAAGTGGAGTTCACCCCGCGGCCGCTCACGCTCGTGACGCCGCCATGGAACTTCCCGCTCGCGATCCCGACAGGCGGGGCGCTGGCCGCGCTGGTGACCGGCAGCGCGGTGATCATGAAGCCGGCTCCGCAGGCCCGCCGCTGCGGCGCGGTGCTCGCGGAGCTGTTCGAGCGCGCCGGGGTGCCCGCGGGAGTGTTCACCCTGGTGGATGTGCCCGAAGATGAGGTGGGGCAGGCCCTGATCTCCGACCCGCGGATCGATCAGCTGATCCTCACCGGTGCTTCGGACACCGCGGCGCTGTTCGCCTCGTGGCGTCCCGAACTGCGGATCCTCGCCGAGACCAGCGGCAAGAACGCCATCATCGTCACGCCCCAGGCAGATCTGGACCTGGCGGCTCGGGATGTGGCCTTGAGCGCCTTCGGGCATGCCGGGCAGAAGTGCTCGGCCGCCTCACTCGTGATCACGGTCGGATCAGTGACGCGCTCGCGGCGCTTCGCGGCGCAGCTGGCCGATGCGGTGCTCAGCACCCACGTGGGGCACCCGACGGACCCGACGGCGCAGATGGGCCCGGTCATCGAGCCGCCCGGGGACAAGCTGCACAGCGGCCTCACGGAGCTGGGTGAGGGCGAGGAGTGGCTCTCACGGCCACGGGCGCTGGATGAGTCAGGGCGTCTGTTCTCCCCGGGCGTGCGCTCCGGGGTGCAGGAGGGATCCGCGTTCCATCTCACCGAGTACTTCGGGCCGGTGCTGGGCATGATCCATGCGGACACGCTCGAGGATGCGGTGCGGATCCAGAACGGCACCGCCTATGGCCTGACCGCGGGCCTGCATTCCCTCGAGCCGGCGGAGATCGCCTGGTGGACCGAGCATGTGCAGGCCGGCAACCTGTATGTCAACCGCGGGATCACCGGCGCGATCGTGCAGCGGCAGCCCTTCGGCGGGTGGAAGCGCTCGGCGATCGGGCAGACCGCGAAGGCCGGGGGCCCCAACTACCTGGTGCACCTCATGGAGGGAGCCGATGCCGCAGCACTGCCGGACCGCGAGCAGGATGGCGAGCAGTGGCTGGCCGCCGCCCGGCATTCGGATCGCGAGCACATGGCGGGCCTGTTCGCCCCGCGCGATGAGCAGGACCTGCACGGGGAGATCAATGTGCTGCGCTACCTGCCGCTGCCGGTCCTGGTCCGTGCCGCCGCGGGGACGAGCGCGATCGAGCTGCGGCGCGTGCTGCATGCTGCGGCGACCACAGGCGCTGAGGTGGAGGTGTCGGTGGCCGACGCTGCCCTGCACGGTGTTGCGCTCGGTGCCGAAATCCCCCAGCAGCGAGTGCGGGTCGAGGACGCAGCCACGTTCGCCGGTCGCATCGGCGGGATCGAGCAGTCGCGGGTGCGGCTGATCGGCGAGGCCGATCCGCAGCTGCGGGCGGCGCTCGCCGAGCGGGTGGAGGTCGCGCTGTTCTCCGGTCCGGTGCTCGCCACGGGGCGGGTGGAGCTGCTGAGCTTCCTGCGGGAGCAGGCGATCAGCGCCACGAACCACCGCTACGGCAATGCGCTGCCGCATCGGCTGGACCTCACGGGCGGAAAGGGTTTCGCGCGCGGGCGGGCCTGAGCAGGCGAGCGTGCGCCGTGCTGCATCGGGGATGGTGGGTGCGCTGGGTCACAGGGTTCGGTAGCGTAGTGCGCCACCGTTCCCGAGCACACCGAGGTGTTTCCTCATGACCTCTCCCCGTCGTCGCACGCTGCTCACCGCGGGCCTGACCGGAACGGCGGCGGTCGTCGCGGTCCCGTCGGCCCTGGCCTCTTCGTCCGGAAGGATCTCCCCCGTCGTGAATCAGTCCCCCGCCCCCGCCGGCCCTCTGACCCCGCGCCAGGAGCGGGAGCGGGTGCTCGCCGCCGTCCGCGCGCTGCTGACGTACTTCCGGGCGGAGAACGACCCGGACATGCTCATCGAGCGCTACCCGCGGCAAGAGGACGACCCGGAGTTCTCCTATGTATGGCCGCTCGGCCAGGGCGCTGCGGGCATCACGGAGGCGCGGGCCGCGATCGAGGGCCCCGGCCCACAGATCGACACCGGGGACCTGGATCTCGCCGCCGCGGAGGCGGCGATGGAGCGGGCCCATGAGCACTACTGGTACCCCGAAGGCGGGACGACGGGACTGCCCGGCTACACCGCGGCGACGAACTCCGAGCAGGGCGCTCACGGTGACTTCTTCTATGACGACAACGACTGGATCGCGCTGCTGGAGATCGAGAAGCACCTGCTGAGCGGCGGGGCCATGGGCGATCTGGACCGGGTGGGCGAGCTGCTGGAGCTGTTCCGCTCCGGGGAGTCCACCGACCCGGATCTCGCCTCCCCCGGCGGCATCTTCTGGACCCAGGGTGACTGGAACGAGGACCGCAACACGGTCACGGTCTTCCCTTCAGCCAAGGTCGCGCTGCGCTGGCATCAGCTGACCGGCCAGGAGCAGGCGCTCGGGGATGCGCTGCGCTGGATGGCCTGGGGCCGGGACACGCTGCTGGCGCCGAACGGCCTGTTCTGGGACAACATCAAGCCCGATGGGAACATCGACCGCACCCACTGGACCTACAACCAGGGCGTGCCGCTGGGCACCGAAGTTCTCGCCTACGAGATCACCGGCGAGAAGACCCATCGGCAGAACGCCCTGGATCTGGTGGAGGCGATCATCGCCTTCTACAAGCCCTTCGAAGAGGGTGGGCCGCTGGATGACCAGCCGATCCAGTTCAACGCGATCCTCATGTCGAACCTGCTGTACGCCGAGTCGGTGCTGGGAGGCCGGGCGCAGGGCAAGAAGATCGTGGACGCCTACGCCGAGCGGCTGTGGGCTCATCGCCGTGATCCGGAGACGAACCTCGTGATCAAGTCGCGGGAGACGGATATCGGCACGCATCTGCTGGACCAGGGCGGGTTCACGCGCGCCCTGGCGCTCGCGGCGATGCCGCGCCCGCTCTGGCAGCACCTGAGCTGAGGCCCCGCGCCCCAGCACTCTTCACGAGGCACCTCGCCACCACCCCTCAGCATGATTTCGGCTCCTGCGTTCCAGATCTGGAACGCAGGAGCCGAAAACATGCACCGGGCCCCCGGGGTCAGTTCACGGCAGTGCCGATGCGGGCGCCCTCGGGCACCTCGCCGCCCTCGGGGCCGAGCACCGCCTCGCCCACCACGGCGACGTCGGCGCCGAAGGTCCAGTCGCCCTGGACATCGAGGCTCGAGGCCTCCTGCAGCGAGGGGATGCCGTGGGGGAAACGGGGCTCGAAATCGCCAATGAGCTTGTAGTGGTCGGCGGCAAGCGTGACGTTCGGCACGGTGTCCACCTGCTTGACGAGCGCCACCCGCTCATCGAGGCGGTAGGCGTCCGAGCGCACCAGCAGCAGGTCGCTCGTGGCCTTGACCGGCAGGAACCGATCGCGGTCCACCACGATCGCGGTGGCGCCGTCGAACACCTCGATCGCCGCGCCCATGGCGGATTCGATCTGGTAGACGGGCGTGGAGGACTTGTCCGCGGGGTCGACGGTCTTCTCGTTGCGGATCAGAGGCAGGCCCATCACCCCGTCCCGCTGAGCCAGGATCTCGGCCAGCTGCTCGAGGTCCCACCACAGGTTGTTGGTGTGGAAATAGGGGTGGCGGTGCTCGTCGGTGAAGTAGTCCATCTCCTCCGCCGGGGTCTGCGCGGTGTCGCGCAGGATGAGCCGACCATCGCTCTTGCGCACCGCGAGGTGGCCGCCCTTGCGGTCGGCGGGGGTGCGTCGGCACAGCTCGGCGGCGTACGGCGCGCCGGTGGAGGCGAACCAGGCGGCGATCACGGGGTTCGGCACGGTGCCGAGGTTGTCGGAGTTGGAGACGGAGGCGTACTTGAAGCCGGCGTCCAGCAGCTTCTGCAGCACGCCGGAGGTCTGCAGGGCGGTGTAGATGTCCCCGTGGCCGGGCGGGCACCACTCGAGGTCCGGGTCCGCCTCCCAGGTGACGGGCATGAGGTCATCGGTGCGGAGCTTCGGCTCCTTGTTCTGCAGGAAGTCCAGCGGGAGGTCCTCGACGGGCAGGTCTGGGTACTTGGCGAGCACCTCGAGGGTGTCCTCGCGGGTGCGGAAGGAGTTCATGAACAGCAGCGGCAGGCGGGAGTTGGTGCCGCGCCGGGCGGCGAGGACCTGCTCGACGATGATGTCCAGGAAGCTCTTGCCGTCCCGCACCGGCAGCAGGGACTTGGCCTTATCCAGGCCCATCGAGGTGCCGAGCCCCCCGTTGAGGTTGATGATGGCGAGCTGATCGAAGACCTTCTTCGCCTGCGCGACGTCGATCTTCACGTCCTCGAGCTTCGGCGGGTCGAGGTACGGCTCGATCGTGTCCTCCGGGATCGTACCGGTCACGCCCTCCTCCAGCTGACCGTAGTAGTGGGAGAAGACGTCGATGGCGGTCTGCGCGACCCCGGCGTCCTGCATCTTCTGCTGCGCTGCGGCGAGTCCTTCGGTGCTCATGCCGACAGGGTATCGGGGGTGAGCTCGAGCCGCGGCCAGCACGCCAGTGCGCGCAGCACCGACCGGTCGTGGGTGGCGACCACCACGGCCGCCGGTGTTGCCTCCAGCGCGACCAAGAGGTCGTCGACCCCGCTGATGCCCAGATGGTTGGTGGGCTCGTCCAGCAGCAGCACATCGGGGCGCTGGGCGAACAGCCGCGTCAGGGCCCGTCGGCGTCGCTCCCCCGGGCTGCCCCGGTGCTCTCTCGGACCGCCGCGGCCACGTTCCGGGCCACCCCGGTGAGGAAGCTGGTCGAGGTGGACGGTCTCGTCCTCCTGTGCCAGGTACCCGATCCGGGCGCCACCCAGGACGCGCACCGTGCCGGCATCGGGTTCGAGAGCACCGGCGAGGACGCGCAGCAGCGTGGTCTTGCCCGCCCCGTTGGGGCCGACGACCAGCAGCCGGTCCCCGCCCTCCAGGCGCAGGGTGGTCTCGGCCAGGCGCGGCGGCGTGCCTGGCTGGTCGCGCTCCACTCGTATGCCGTCGGCGCGCAGCAGCGGCTTGCCGGCCGGCGTGCCGCTGACGGGCAGGCTCAGCCGCGGCGGGGGCGGCGGGACGTCGAGCCGATGCGCCTCCAGACGATCGATGCGCTCGTTCATGGCGCGCACCACGCCGGGTGCACGTGACTGCCGCTGGTGCTTGCCGGTGCCCTTGTCGGGCCGCCACCCGGTGGAGAGCCGCGCCCGGGCGGCCTCGGCCTGTCCCTGCAGGCGCGTGTGCTCCTCCTGCTGGGCGCGGTAGGCGTCCTCCCATGCTGCGCGATGGCGCCGCCGGGCCTCCTGCCACGTGTCGATCCCGCCGGTGACCAGCAGCGGCGGGCCGTCCATGGTGGGGTCCAGGTCCAGGAACGCGGTGGCGACGTCGGCCAACAGCGCCCGGTCGTGCGAGACGATCGCCGTGGCCCCGTGGTGCTCGCGCAGGGTGCGGGTCAGGTGCTCCAGACCGCGTGCGTCGAGGTGGTTGGTCGGCTCGTCCAGCAGCAGGATCTCCTCCCTGGCGGCGATCACCCCGGCCAGGCGCACGCGGTAGCGCTGCCCCACCGAGAGGGTGGACAGGGGGCGGCTGCGGTCGGTGACGGCACCGACCTCCTCCAATGAGACCTCGAGACGGCGCTCCGCGTCCCAGGCATCCAGGGCGGTGGCGGCCGCGAGCGCCTCGTCGTAGCGACGACTCGCCGCCGGGCCGGTGTCCTCGGTGAGGGCCTGGGCAGCGCGGTCCATCTCGTCCAGTGCTGCGAGAGGGCGGGTCAGCAGGTGGTCCAGCAGGTCGCCGATGGTCAGGGCGCTGCCATCGGTCGCGGCGGTGGTGGGGAGCTCCTGGCGCACGAAGCCGAGCGAGCCGTGTCGCTCCACGGTCCCGGCATCGGGCTCCAGGACTCCGGCCAGGGCGTCGAGCAGGGTGGTCTTGCCCCGGCCGTTCTCCCCGACCACGGCGAGGGAGTCGCCGGGTGCGAGGGTGAGGTCGATGTCGCGCAGGATGACGCGGCCGCCTTGTGCCAGGCGCAGGCCGCGGGCGCGGAGATGAGCGGTGCCGGTGGTGGGCAGGGGGTGGGTGAGAGAGGACATGTCGTCGCTTCCGGTGGTGGGTGGCACCGGGCGTGCGAGATCGGCCGCCCGGTCGTGGTCCGGACGACGGCGTAGGGGTGTTCGCGAGCGCCGCCGTCAGCGGCGGGCGCGGGGGCGCGGCGCCATGGCCGCGGTCGACATGCAGTACCTCATGGCATCCACGTTACGGGGCCCGGTCCGTCTCATGCCACGTGATTTCCTCGGCTCGGATCAGCGCCGGCCACCTCGGCGGTGAGGTGTCTAGTGTGGAGGGATGACCGCGTCGCTGCACATCGTTCGGAACCGTCTCGCATCGGACACTGTGCCAGTACCCGGCCGGGAGCACGGACACACTCATGGATCCGCGCCAGTAGAATCGACTCCCATGAGCACAGTCCTGTCCGCGGTCGCCTGGCCGTATGCCAACGGTCCCCGCCACATCGGTCACGTCGCCGGGTTCGGCGTCCCCTCCGACGTCTTCTCCCGGTACATGCGCATGGCCGGACATGACGTGCTCATGGTCTCCGGCACCGACGAGCACGGCACCCCGATCCTGGTGGAGGCCGATAAGCAGGGCGTGAGCGCCCGCGACCTCGCCGACCGCAACAACCGCCTCATCGTCGAGGACCTGGTCGCGCTGGGGCTCTCCTACGACCTCTTCACCCGCACCACCACCCGCAACCACTACCAGGTGGTGCAGGACATGTTCGTGACCGTGCGGGACAACGGCTACATGATCGAGCAGCCCACCCGCGGCGCGATCTCCCCGTCGACCGGCCGCACCCTGCCGGACCGGTACATCGAAGGCACCTGCCCGATCTGCAAGACCCCCGGGGCGCGCGGCGATCAGTGCGATGCCTGCGGCAACCAGCTCGATCCCACCGATCTCATCGACCCCGTCTCCCGCATCAACGGTGAGACCCCAGAGTTCATCGAGACCACCCACTGGTTCCTGGACCTGCCGGCGCTCGCTGCGGAGCTGGGGCGCTGGCTGGATGAGCGGGAGGCCACGGGGCTGTGGCGCCCGAACGTCATCCGCTTCTCCCAGAACATCCTGGAGGACATCCGCCCGCGCGCCATGACCCGGGACATCGACTGGGGCATCCCGGTGCCGGGCTGGGAGGACCAGCCGAACAAGCGCCTGTACGTGTGGTTCGATGCCGTGATCGGCTACCTGTCCGCCTCGATCGAATGGGCGCGCCGCACCGGCGACCCCGACGCCTGGAAGAAGTGGTGGAACGATCCGCAGGCGCTGTCCTACTACTTCATGGGCAAGGACAACATCGTCTTCCACTCCCAGATCTGGCCAGCGGAAATGCTCGCCCAGAACGGGGCGGGAGACAAGGGGGGTGAGCCCGGCGCCTTCGGTGAGCTGAATCTGCCCACCGAGGTGGTCTCCAGCGAGTTCCTCACCATGGAGGGCAAGAAGTTCTCCTCCTCCAAGGGCGTGGTCATCTACGTGCGCGATGTCCTCGAGCGCTACCAGCCCGATGCGCTGCGCTATTTCATCTCCGCGGCCGGGCCGGAGAACCAGGATGCGGACTTCACGTGGAGCGAGTTCGTCTCCCGCACCAACAATGAGCTCGTGGCTGGCTGGGGCAACCTGGTCAACCGCACCGCCGCGATGATCGCGAAGAACGTCGGCGAGATTCCCGCGGCCGGGGAGCTCGAGGACGTGGACCGGCGCCTGCTCGAGGCGATCCGCGAGGGGTTCACCACGGTGGGCGATCTCATCGAGCGCCACCACCAGCGCAATGCGATCGCCGAGGTCATGCGTCTGGTGGGGGTGGCGAACAGGTACGTCTCCGAGACTGAGCCGTTCAAGATGAAGGCTGAGGAGCAGCGGCCGCGCCTGCTCACCGTGCTGCACGTTCTCGCGCAGGCCGTCACGGACCTGAATACGATGCTTGCGCCGTTTTTGCCGCATTCCGCGAACGCGGTGGAGAAAGCCCTCGGCGGCGAGCGGATCATCGCGCCGATGCCGCGGATCGAGGAGGTCGAGGACCTCGACGGCGGGCCGGGCTATCCCGTGATCACCGGTGACTACACCGATGTGCCCGCCTGGGGCCACCACCCGGTCACACCGGGCCGACCGGTCAGCAAGCCCACCCCGATCTTCGTCAAGCTGGACCCGAAGGTGGCCGAGGAGGAGCTGGCCCGCCTGGAGGCGGAGACCACCGAGGGCTGAGATCCGGGGCGATCACAGGCACCACGGCGGGCACGAAGAGCGCCGACGGGGTAGCGTCGGATCCCTCATATCCCCGAGCCGTTGTGGGGTCGCCATGTCCTCTCCCTCCTCCGCCTCTCCGCCCTCCGCAGCGCCATCGCTGAACCCCAAGGTCATCGGAGTCAGCGTCGCCGCTGCCGTGGGGGGATTCCTGTTCGGCTTCGACACCTCCGTGATCAACGGCGCGGTCGATGCGCTCTCCGGCGAGTTCGCGCTCGGAGCGGGTCTGACCGGCTTCGCGGTGTCCTCCGCGCTGATCGGCTGCGCCGTGGGCGCCTGGTTCGCCGGCTCGCTCGCCAACCGTTTCGGCCGCATCCCCGTGATGGTGATCGCCGCGATCCTGTTCCTCGCCTCCGCGATCGGGTCCGGCCTCGCGTTCGGGGTGTGGTATCTGATCCTGTGGCGCGTGGTCGGCGGCCTGGGCGTAGGGGCGGCGAGTGTGATCGCCCCCGCGTACATCGCCGAGGTGGCTCCCGCCCGGTATCGCGGACGTCTGGGCTCCCTGCAGCAGCTGGCGATCGTGCTGGGTATCTTCACGGCGCTGCTGTCGAACGCGCTGATCGCGAACACCTCCGGCGGTGCAGCCGAGCAGTTCTGGTTCGGCATCGGTGCGTGGCGCTGGATGTTCATGATCGAGGCGGTGCCCGCGGCGATCTACGGGATCATGGCGCTGTTCCTGCCGGAGTCCCCGCGCTATCTGATCGGGAAGGGTGAGATCGACAAGGCCTCGAAGGTGCTGCTGGATGTCACCGGCGAGATCGATGTCAACCTCAAGATCGAGCAGATCCGCACCTCGCTCGAGCGGGAGGAGAAGGAGAGCCTGCGGGATCTGCGGGGCCAGACTGCCGGGCTGCAGCCGATCGTGTGGCTGGGCATCCTGCTGTCGCTGTTCCAGCAGCTGGTGGGCATCAACGTCATCTTCTACTACTCCACGACGCTGTGGCGCTCGGTGGGCTTCGATGAGTCGCAGGCACTGCTGACCTCGACCATCACCTCGGTGATGAACATCGTCGCGACGATCATTGCGATCGCCCTGGTGGACCGGGTGGGCCGACGCGTCATGCTGCTGGTGGGCAGCGCCGGGATGACCGTGTCGCTGGGCCTGATGGCGCTCGCGTTCTCCTTCGCCGACACCTCCGGTGGGGCCGACGCCCTGACGCTCCCTGAGCCGTGGTCCACGATCGCGCTGATCGCCGCGAACGCCTTCGTGCTGTTCTTCGGCACCACGTGGGGTCCGCTGGTGTGGGTGCTGCTGGGCGAGATCTTCCCCAACCGCATCCGCGCCTCAGCGCTCGCGGTGGCCGCGGCCGCCCAGTGGGCGGCGAACTTCGCGGTCTCCACCACCTTCCCGGCGCTCGCGGAGGTGGGCCTGACCCTCGCCTACGGGCTGTATGCGGTGTTCGCGCTGATGAGCCTCGGCTTCGTGTGGCGCTGGGTGCCCGAGACCAAGGACCGCGAGCTGGAGGACATGGATGACCTGCAGCTGGGGCGCGCCGCACGCTGAGGGGCGGGCCTGCCGTCTCGCGTCAATGCCGGCAGCCTTGAGCTCTCTGCGAGAGAAGTGCTCGCCCGCCCATTCCTTACTCACACTTCTTCCAAGAAGTGTTAGTACAGTCCCGTCATGGTCACAGTTCCTGTCACGGTCCCCGTGCCGCCCGTCGGCGTCCGCCCCGGCTACTGGCACGTGCCGGACGATGGCATGGTCTCGCGCAGCGCACGCGCTCGCGGCACCGGGCCCTACGAGGCCACGCTGCCCGCTCCCCTGGCGCACGCCGATCTCACGGTCCCTCTCGACCTGAGCGCAGCAGTTTCCGACGCCGAGAAGGCGCTTGTGCGGTACGACTCGCTGGCGGATGCACGGCTGGGCGCTGGCAATGCGGCCGTCGGCCCCATGAGCTCCATCCTGCTGCGCACCGAATCCGCATCCTCCTCGCAGATCGAGGACCTCACCGTGGGGGCACGCCAGCTCGCCCTCGCGGAGCTGCAGGAGAGCCGCAGCGCGAACGCCACCGCTGTGCTGGCGAATGTGCGCACGATGGAGGCCGCACTGCGGCTCGCGGACACCCTGGACCTCGAGGCGATTCTCGCGATGCATCGAGAGCTCCTGCAGGGTACGCGGGGTCTGGCGGGCCGAGAGGCGGGACAGCTGCGCAGCTCCCTGGTGTGGGTGGGGAAGGACGGCTCCTCGCCGCGCCATGCCGTTCATATCGCGCCGGAGGCGGAGGACGTTCCTGCCGCGATGACGGACCTCATCACGTTCATCGGCCGGCAGGACCTTCCCATCCTGGTGCATGCCGCGATCGCGCATGCCCAGTTCGAGACCATTCACCCCTTCGCCGATGGCAACGGGCGCACTGGCCGCGCCCTCGTCCACGCGATGCTCCATGGCAAGGGGCTCCTCACCCGGCAGACGGCCCCGGTCTCTTCCGGGTTGCTCCACCGTCACGGCGACTACATCGAGGCGCTGACCGCCTTCCGGCGCGGGGACGCGGGCCCGATCATCGAGCAGTTCGTGCTCGCCGCGCTCTTCGCCGCTCAGACGGGCAGCGAGCTCATCGAGGAGCTTGCGGCAGTGCTGGATCGCTGCCGTGAGCAACTGACCGGGTTGCGGCCCCACGCGACGGCCTGGCGAGTGCTCCCTCTGCTGGTGGGAAACCCCGTGGTCAACACGCCCTATCTGGAAGCTCAGCTGGGCGTGAGCGCGATGACGGCGCTGCGCGCACTCGGGCAGCTGACCGACGCCGGAATCCTCCAGGAGGCGACCGGGCGCTCTCGTAACCGCGTCTGGGTGCAGAAGGACGTGCTCAGCATTCTCGACGCCTACGCCGAGCGGGCCCGGCGCCGCGCCTGAACGCTCCGCTCCCTCACACGGCGCCACCCGCCCAGGTCCCGTCGGCCGTCCACAGTCCTGAGCAGCCCCGCCGATGCGAGCCCACCAAGTGGGTGTCCACGATCCCGATCGCCTCCATGAGGGCGAACATGGTGGTGGGGCCGACGAAGCGGAAGCCGCGGGCCTTGAGGGCGGCGGCGAGCGCTCGGGACTCCGGTGAGGTCGTGGGCACGTCGGCCACCGTGCGCGGCATGGGTGTGCGCTCGGGCCGATGGGACCATACGAAGCTCGCGAGGTCCGATCCGGGCCCGTCCCAGCCCCGCAGGTGTTGGGCGGCGCGGGCGTTGCTGATCGTCGCTTCGATCTTTCCGCGATGCCGGATGATGCCGCGATCGTCCAGCAGGCGCTGGACATCACCGTCGTCGAATCCGGCGACCGCATCCACCGCGAACCCCGCGAAGGCGCGGCGGAAGCCCTCGCGGCGGCGCAGGATCGTCGCCCAGGAGAGCCCGGACTGGAAGCCCTCGAGGGCCAGGCGCTCGAACACGCCGGTCTCCTCGGTGACGGGCATGCCCCATTCGGTGTCGTAGTACTCGCGCAGGTCCGCGTGCACGCTTGCCCAGGCGGGGCGTGCGAGCCCGTCCTCTCCGTACACCAGGTCCGGTTGCGCGCTCATCGCGGGGCGCTCACTCGTCGATCTGGCCGACGGGTTCCTTCTTCTCCGCCTGGAACTGGTCCTCGATCCGGCCGAGCGCCCAGTAGGCGGAGATGGAGATCTGCTCTCGCGGGATCTGCGCCTCGGTGACCAGCGCGCGGCGCAGCTGCTTGGTCAGGCCCCGCTCCGCATGGCAGAACACCTGCAGGCCCTCCGGGGCCAGCTCGAGGGAGCGCACGCGCTCCAGCAGCTCCTCCCGTTCTCCGATCACCCAGATGACCTCGATGCCCGCGGGATGGTCGAGACGCAGACGGTCCTCGTCATGCTCAAGGTGGATGAGGGCGCGGCCGCGCGCCTGCTCATCCATGCTCTCGAGTGCCGCCGCGATCGCGGGCAGCGCCGCATGGTCCCCGATCAGCAGGTGCTCACGGGCCGTCGGATCCGGGCTGTATGCACCACCGGCACCGTTCATGGCCACTCGGTCTCCAGGCTGCGCCTGGTCCGCCCAGCGGGCGGCGATCCCGGTGGCATCCCCCTCCGCGTGCAGCACCACGTCCAGATCGATGCGTCCCTGCTCGTCATCCCAGTGCCGCACGGTGTAGGTGCGGCGGGAGGGCAGCAGATCGGGCGATTCCTCCCGCAGCCGATCCATGTCGAAGGGTGGGGTCAGACCGCTGCCAGGGGCGGGCAGGAGGAGCTTCACATACGCATCGGTGTGCTCATTGCGCCGCAGCACCTGATACCCGTCCCCGCCCAGGGTCAGGCGCAGCAGGCGGGGGGACAGCCGCTGCTTGCCCACCACCTCCAGGACGGCCTGGGGGCGCGGGGGTCGAGGGCTTCGGGTGGTTTCGGTCGGCGTGACGGACATGCGCCCCATATTACGGGACGAGTGCTTTTCGAAAATAGTCCTCGCCGATGAGCGACATCTCGAACCCCGTACCCTGGCCCCTATGAGCGCAGCAGCCCGTCCCGAGGTGGACGTCGCGATCGTGGGCTCGGGTCCCAACGGCCTAGCGGCCGCCGTGATCCTCGCTCGGTCGGGACTTGCCGTCCAGGTGCTCGAGGCGCAGGAGACGATCGGCGGGGGTGCCCGCACCCTGGATCTCGGTCTCGCTCCGGGAATCAGGCATGACCTGTGTTCGGCGGTGCATCCGCTTGCGCTCGCGAGCCCCTTCTTCGCCGCCTTCGATCTCCCCTCTCGCGGGGTGCGGACCATCGCTCCGGAGGCCTCCTATGCGCAGCCTCTGGACCGCGAGCCCGCCGCCATCGCCTGGCATGACGTGGAGCGCACAGCGGAAGGCCTGGGGGCCGACGGCGCGGCGTGGCGGCGGATCCTGGGAACCCTGGCCCGGCACGAGGGGCTCGTGGTGGAGCTCGCCCTATCCGATAAGCGCTCCCTGCCCTCCGGTCTCTTCTCCCCCGCCGCCCCGGGAATCGCCGCCCTGTTCGGGAGCCTCATCGCCCTCCAGGGCAGCCCCGCCTGGAATCAGCCCTTTGGCACCGAACGGGCCCGGGCACTGTTGGCAGGCGTCGCTGCCCACGCCATCGGCCCCCTGCCCTCCCCCGCCCTCGCCGCGACCAGCGCGCTGCTGGGAACGATTGCGCACGGGACCGGCTGGCCGATCCCCATCGGCGGCTCCCAGGTGATCATTGATGCGCTGGCCTCGGATCTCGCCGCCCACGGCGGCAGCATCACCACCGGTCACGCCGTACGGACCTGGCGGGATGTGCCGCCGGCCCGCGCGGTGCTGCTGGATGTGCCCGCGCCGACGGCCGCACGAATCCTCGCGAACCGTCTGCCGGCGCGGCTGGAACGCTCGTTGCGGCAGTTCCCACGCGGGAACGCCGCAGCAAAGGTCGATCTGGTGCTCTCCGGCCCGATCCCTTGGCGCGATCCGGAGGTGGGCCGGGCAGGCACCCAGCATCTGGGCGGCACGCGCGCGCAGATGGCGCACGCGGAGGCGCAGGTCGCGGCGGGGCGCCTGCCGGATCGCCCCCTCACCCTGGTCTCCGATCCGACGGTGGCTGATCCTTCCCGGGTCGTCGACGGGCTGCGCCCGGTGTGGGCGTACGCGCATGTTCCGGCCGGTGACCCCACCGACCCCACCGAGCGGGTGCTCGCCCAGATCGAGCGCTTTGCTCCAGGGGTGCGGGATCTCGTAGTCGCCTCCCGCGGCGTTCCGGCCGCGGAAATGGCGCACCACAATCCGGCGCTGCTCGGCGGAGATATCGCGATGGGCCAGGTGACGATGCGGACGATGATCGCCCGGCCCACCGCCGCATGGGATCCCTTCCGCCTGGCCGAGACCGGCTGGTATCTGTGCTCCTCGGCGACTCCGCCCGGCCCGGGTGTGCACGGCATGTCCGGGCTACATGCGGCCCGTCGGGTGCTCGCGCGGGAGTTCGGCATCACGCAGCTGCCCCGCCTCTCACCCACCGACTGACTTATCACACACCGCCCTGCATACTTTGCCATCGGGCCGGGAGAGGAGCACCATGGCTCCTCGTGAGTTCCACCGACCCGATTGATCCCCAGTCTCCCAAGCCCGGCACGCCCACCGGCGGCGCCGGTATCGCCACCGCTGAGGCGGATGACGCCGCCGCGCACAACCCCACCGGCAAGACCTTCATGGGTCAGCCGCGACCGCTGGCGAACCTGTTCAGCGTTGAGATGTGGGAGCGCTTCAGCTTCTACGGCATGCAGGGGATCCTCGCGATCTACATGTACTTCGCCGCCACCCAAGGCGGACTGGGCATCGATGAGCACATCGCGCTCGGCGTCGTGGGTGCCTACGGCGGGTCGGTGTACCTGTTCTCGATCATCGGCGCGCTGGTCTCCGACCGCCTGCTGGGCCCCGAGAAGACCCTCTTCGGCTCCGCCGTGATGATCATGGTCGGCCATATCGCCCTCGCCCTCGTGCCGGGCGTGGTCGGCCTCATGATGGGCCTGCTGCTGGTGGGCGTCGGCTCGGGCGGCCTGAAATCCACCGCTGCCACGCTCGTCGGCTCCCTGTACACGCGCGATGACCCGCGGCGTGACGCCGGCTTCTCGATCTACTACATGGGGGTCAACATCGGCGGCCTGTTCGGGCCGCTCGTGACCGGGCTCGCCCAGCAGACCTGGGGCTTCCACCTAGGATTCGGGCTCGCGGCGATCGGTATGGCGATCGGGCTGGCCCAGTACGTCCTGACCCGCAAGGGCCTACCGGCCAGCGTGCACCGCGTCCCGGACCCGCTGCCGCGCTCGCAATACCCGCTGTGGGGCGCACTGGCCGCCGGCTCGATCGCACTTGTCGTGGTGCTCGCCATGACCGGGGTGCTCAACGCCGGGAACCTCGCCGACGTGGTCGTCGCCCTGTCGGTGATCGGTGCGATCGTCATCTTCGCGGTGCTGCTGACCTCGAAGAAGGTCGACGCCGATGAGCGCTCGCGCGTCATCGCCTTCATTCCGATGTTCATCGGCACCTCCGCGTTCTTCGCCCTGTTCCAGCAGCAGTTCACGGTGATCACCCTGTACTCGGACACCCGCCTGGACCGGGTGCTGTCCATCCCGTTCCTCGGCGACTGGGAGATGCCGATCTCCTGGGCGCAGTCATTCAACCCCTTCTTCATCATCGTGCTGGCACCGGTGTTCGCCGCGCTCTGGACGAAGCTCGGCACCCGGCAGCCCGTCACCCCCACGAAGTTCGGCATCGGCATCATCCTCATGGGCGCCGCGTTCCTGCTCTTCCTGCCGATGGCAAGCGTCGCCGCCGTGCCGGTGCTGTGGATCGGCCTGATCATGCTGGTGGCGACGCTCGGTGAGCTGTCGCTGTCCCCCGTCGGCCTGTCGCTGTCCACCAAGCTCGCGCCGCGCGCCTTCCCCGTGATGATGATGGCGCTGTACAACCTGTCGGTGGCGCTGGGCACCGCGCTGTCCGGGTCGCTCGCCGGGTTCTACTCCGCCGACGCCGAGGTCGCCTACTTCGGCACCCTCGGTGCGGTGACCATCGGCATCGGCGTGGTCATGCTGGCGATCTCCCGCCCGGTGCACCGGGCCATGCGCGGGGTGCGCTGAGCACCTCCCACCATCACTAGATCCGACGGGGACGTGAGCTGCTCACGTCCCCGTCGGCTGTCGGTCATCGGGTGTTCCTCGGCCATCCGGCATGTCGTCACCTCCGCGATATCCGTGTGCGGGAGTATTCCCGTGACACGCCCCAGCATGCGGCGCACACTGTCGCCAGAAGGCGAGGGCGCGAGGAGGTGCGGCATGTCCCAGGTCAAGGTCTACAACCGCGGCTACGACCCCGACACCGGGGTGGGCGAGTTGCTGCACACCACCTCGGTGCGCCATGCCTTCGGGATGATCCGTCGCGGCGTCGCGAACCCGGTGGAACTCACCATCATCGAGGACCGCATCATTCCCCTCGCCCTCGAGCTCACCCGCACCCTCTCGGGAGCCTGGGTGGAGGGCGCGGGGCATCGGTCGATCGGCTTCTCCTACCGGGCGATCCACCAGCGTGACCACTTCACCTGCGCCTACTGCGGGCGCAGCGTCTCGCGTGCCCCGGCCTGTGAGGCGCTGCTGGCCACGGTGGACCACATCATGCCGGTCTCCCGCGGCGGGGAGTCCTCCTGGCTGAACCTCGTGTGCGCATGCCGGGAGTGCAACAACCGCAAGGCGGACCGCACCCCCGAGGAGGCCGGGATGCCGCTGCGCTTCGCGCCCTACGACCCGGCGGTGGCCTACCGCGTGGGCGGACATGTGGAGCAGATCCCGGCGCTCGCGGGAGTGTGAGCCCCGCGGCCGCAGCTCCACCCTCGAAGGGCCGCAGCGGGTGCTAGCGTTCACAGGGTGACCAGCACTCCTGCGCCCTCCACCCCGCCCCTCGGCTTCGACCGCGAGAAGTACCTGGAGCTCCAGAGCCGCCACATTCAGGCCCGGCGCGAGCAGATCGGCGGGAAGCTCTACCTGGAGATGGGCGGGAAGCTGTTCGACGACCATCACGCCTCCCGCGTCCTGCCGGGGTTCCGGGTGGATGACAAGATCGCGATGCTCGAGCGGTTGCGCGATGAGCTGGAGATCCTCATCTGCCTGAACGCGAAGGATCTGCAGCGCCAGAAGGTCCGCGCCGATCTGGGCATCCCCTATGAGGAGGATGTGCTGCGCCTGGTGGATGTGTTCCGCGAGCGCGGCTTCCTCGTCGAGCACGTGGTGATCACCCAGCTCGAGGAGAGCGACCATCGTGCCCATGCCTTCGCCCAGCGGCTCGAGCGCCTGGGGCTCGCGGTCGCTCGCCATCGGGTGATCCCCGGATACCCGCAGGATGTAGACCGGATCGTCTCCCCGCAGGGCTTCGGCATCAACGAGTACAGCGCCACGACACGGGACCTGGTGGTGGTCACCGCCCCAGGGCCGGGCTCCGGCAAGCTCGCCACGTGCCTGTCGCAGCTGTATCACGAGCATCAGCGGGGCATCGCGACGGGGTACGCGAAGTTCGAGACCTTTCCGATCTGGAATCTGCCGCTCGAACATCCGGTGAATCTCGCCTATGAGGCCGCGACCGCGGACCTGGATGATCTGAACCTCATCGACCCCTTCCACCTGGCCGCCTACGGCAAGCAGGTCACGAGCTACAACCGGGACGTGGAGGTGTTCCCGCTGCTGCGCAGCCTGCTGGAGCGCCTCACGGGTTCCTCCCCCTACGCCTCCCCCACCGATATGGGGGTGAATATGGCCGGGCACTGCGTGGTCGATGACGAGGTGTGCCAAGAGGCCTCCCGCCAAGAGATCATCCGCCGCTACTACAAAGCAGTGGTCGACGAGGCCATCCACGACAGCGATGACGAGGTCTCGCAGCGGGTGGCGATGGTCATGTCCAAGGCCGGCTGCCGCACGGTCGACCGTGCCCCGGTGGGTCCAGCCCGCGAGGTCGCCCAGCGCACCGGGGAACCGGGGGCAGCCATCCAGTTGGCCGACGGGACGATCATCACCGGCAAGACCTCCCCGCTGCTGGGGTGCTCAGCGGCGATGCTGCTGAACGCGCTCAAGCATCTGGCGGGGATCGACCCAGCGGTCAAGCTGCTGTCCCCCAGCTCGATCGAGCCGATCCAGACGCTCAAGACCGAGCATCTGGGCTCGCGCAATCCGCGTCTGCACACCGATGAGGTGCTCATCGCGCTGTCGGTCTCCGCCTCGAGCGATCCGGCCGCCCGGAAGGCCCTCGATCAGCTGCGCAGCCTCGCCGGATGCGATGTGCACACCACCACGATTCTGGGGACGGTGGATGAGGGGATCTTCCGCAGCCTCGGCATCGCGGTGACCTCCGAGCCCGTGTTCCAGCGGCGTTCGCTGTATCACAAGCGCTGAGAGATCACCATAGGTGCCTCTCCCCCGCTCGCCTCTTGCGCGCACGGGGCACGAGGCGTTCCATGGATGATGGACAGACGTCATCCGGTCCACGGGGAAGTCGTGGATCGGTACGGGCACCACGCCCATGATCGAAGGGGAAACCCATGACCATCGCCCGACGCACCCTGGCCGCGCTGGCGGCCCCGGCGCTCGCCCTCGCAGTCGTCGCCTGCGGCGGCGAGGAGGAGCCAGTGACGACCACCCCGGCCCAACAGGAGGAGCCGGCGCAGGACGACGATCCGCAGGAGGAGGACAGCCCCGCTGAGGACTCCGAGGAGGAGAACGGGGACGGTTCGCAGGAGGACGGCTCCGGGGAGGGCCCCGGCGGGGAGGACTCCGGGGAGGAGGGTTCCGATGCCGCGCAGGGCGAGCCGACCGTGATCGGATCCGAGTGGATTGAGGATGACTGGGAGCTGACCGAGGTCGACCAGGACCTGTGTGATTTCTCGATCACTGACTCGCCGTACGCGAACAACCCCGATGTGTTCTCCTGCGGTGCCACCGCGGACAGCGCCGTGGCCTGCATCCTGGATGTCGATCAGATGGTCCAGTGCGTGGTGAGCGCGGACAGCAAGAAGGCCATCTTCTTCGAGTCACCCGCGGTGGCAGGCGGGGCGAAGCCGGAGGATGAGGCGGAGCCGACGCCGATCCGGCTGGAGCTGACCGATGGCACCTCGTGCTCCCCGGCCGCACATACCGGGACGGAAACCCATGACGGCAAGGCCGCCTGGTACGGCTGCGAGGATGGCAGCGAGCTGCTCGCGGATATCGAGGAGGGCATCTCCTCCACGGTGGACACCAGCAGCGACGTGTGGACGGTCGAGCGCATCGTCGATGGGGGCGACCCCGAGACGACGGCTGTGCGCAGCGCCTTCTTCGCCGAGCCGCCAGCCGACTGACCCTCACCGGTGCCGACGAGGATCGGCCCGTGACCTGCGAGGGGCCGGACGCCCCAGCGGCCCTCCTACAGTGGTGCCCATGAGCGCGTCCGGTCCTTCTGCTGCCCCCTCCCCTGCTCCATCGGCCGCGCTCGAGGTGCTCTCGCGCGTCTTCGGCTACGACTCCTTCCGCGGGGATCAGGCGGCGATCATCGAACAGGTCACCGGCGGTGGGGATGCGGTCGTGCTCATGCCCACCGGCGGAGGAAAATCCCTGTGCTACCAGATCCCGTCCTTGCTGCGCGAGGGCACCGGAATCGTCATCTCCCCGCTCATTGCGCTGATGGCCGATCAGGTCGCCGCGCTCGAGGCGGTCGGGATCCGGGCCGCGTACCTCAACTCCACGCTCGCTGCGCATGAGGCCCAGGCCGTCGAGCAGCAGCTGCTGTCCGGGGAGCTGGACCTGCTGTATATGGCGCCGGAGCGCCTGGTGCTGCCGCGCACCCTGGACCTGCTGGGCCGTGCGCGCCTGGCCCTGTTCGCGATCGATGAGGCGCATTGCGTCTCCCAGTGGGGGCATGACTTCCGGCCCGACTACCTGGGGCTGACGGTTCTGGCCGAGCAGTTCCCCACCGTGCCGCGGATCGCCCTGACCGCCACCGCCACCGAGGCCACGCACCGGGAGCTCACCGAGAGGCTGCGGCTGCACGAGGCGCGACATTTCGTCGCGAGTTTCGATCGCCCGAACATCCGCTACCGCATCGAGCCGAAGAACAACGCCCGCGAGCAGCTGCTGCGGCTGATCACCACGGAGCATGAGGGCGAATCGGGGATCGTGTACTGCCTCTCGCGGCGCAGCGTCGAGCAGGTTGCGCAGTTCCTGCAGGAGCGCGGCATCCCGGCGCTGCCCTACCATGCGGGGCTCGAGGCCTCGGTGCGGCGGGATCATCAGGAACGGTTCCTGCGCGCCGACGGGCTGATCATCGTCGCAACGATCGCCTTCGGCATGGGGATCGACAAGCCTGATGTGCGTTTCGTGGCGCACCTGGACCTGCCCAAATCGATCGAGGGCTACTACCAGGAGACCGGGCGGGCCGGCCGTGACGGCCTGCCCTCGACCGCGTGGATGGCCTACGGGCTCGGGGACGTCGTCTCCCAGCGGCGATTCATCGACGATTCCGAGGGGTCCGAACAGCACAAACGCAATGCGCGGGCGCATCTGGATGCGATGCTCGCGCTGTGCGAGACGGTCACCTGTCGGCGCGCGCAGCTGCTGCGCTACTTCGGGGAGCACTCCGCCCCGTGCGAGAACTGCGACACCTGCCTGAGCCCTCCGGAGACCTGGGATGCGACGGTCGCAGCGCAGAAGCTGCTCTCGGCGATCGTGCGGCTGGACCGGGAGCGAGACCAGCGCTTCGGTGCCGGGCAGGTGATCGATGTGATGCTGGGACGGGAATCGGAGCGTTCCCGTCGCTCGCGTCATGAGGAGCTGAGCGTCTGGGGCATCGGCACCGAGCTCTCCCCGCGGCAGTGGCGCTCGGCGATGCGGCAGCTGCTGGCCCGCGGCATTATCGAGGCACAGGGTGAGTACGGGGTGCTGGTCCTGGGCCCGCATGCGGGACCGGTGCTGCACGGCGAGACGACTCTTGAACTCGCGGTGGAGCGCACCCCCGTGAAGGCCACCCGTCCCCGTTCCCGCCGCGGCCCCTCCCGGGCGGCGGAGGGCCTGGAGATCGCCCCGCGGGAGCGGTTCGAGGCGTTGCGGGCCTGGCGGACGAGCGTGGCGCGGGATAAGCAGATTCCGCCGTACATGGTGTTCTCCGATGCGACGCTGGTGGCGATCGCCGAGCATCAGCCCGCCAGCATCGACGCGCTCTCGCAGATCAGCGGTGTGGGGGCGAAGAAGCTCGCGGAGTACGGGGACGCTGTGCTGCAGGTGCTGGAGGAGCGCGCATGAGCACGCCGCTGCTGGTGGTCGGGGCCGTGATCACCGATAAAGAGAGGATCCTCGCGGCCCGTCGGCGCCCGGAGCTGCGGGCCGGCGGGCTGTGGGAGTTCCCTGGCGGGAAGGTCGAGCCGGGCGAGAGCCCGCAGCAGGCGCTGGCCCGGGAGCTCGCGGAGGAGCTCGGAGTGCGGGCCCAGGTGGGCGGGTTCATCGGCCGCGGGGTGCAGGATCTCGGCGAGCGCGAGCTGCATCTGGACTGCTACTGGGTGCGTCTGCTCGGGGACGCGCCCCGGACGAGCACGGATCATGACCTCCTGCGGTGGTGCACCCCGGCGGAGCTGACCGATCTCACCTGGGCAGCGCCGGATCGGCCGATCGTGCGACGTGTGCAGGAGGGCATGCGTCCGATGTTCGAGGACGTGTGAATCACCAGCTCACGCGCTCAGCAATACCCGTCGATCTGCGGCATGACCGGCTCGTCGATCCTGGGTGCGCAGCGCAGCGTGGACAGCTGGAGTCCCCGGGGTGACCTCGGCACCGGTGCTCGTTTCTGTGCCTTCCAGCGCTATGAGAACCTCCTGCAGCGTCGCTGAGGGATCCTCCCACGGCACGGCATAGGTGGTCGCTACCTGCAGATCGCAGCTCTGATGGGATGGCGCCGCCCTTTACGGCCCTGCTGCAGCGGTCGGCGCGGCGAGGTGCGCGATGACGGTCTTGATGAGCGATCCCATGCGCCACCGCTCGGGCACGAGCACGTCGAGCCCCGCCTCTCGCAGCGGCTGGGCGGTCACATCTCCCACCGCCGCGAGGGTGACGGTTCCGGTGCGCACCTGCTCGGTGAGCGCCGCCAGCACCCCCGCCTCGCGGGCATCGTCGAGCCAGGCCGCGGCGCCGGGGGCGGCCGTGAACAGCACCGCATCGAGCTGCCCGGCCCCGGCGAGCTCGGTGCTCTCGCGCAGGGCGGCAGCATCGGGCGTCGGCCCCCACCGGTAGACCACAAGGCTCGTGACGTCGGCTCCGAGCTCCTCCAGCAGCTCATCGAGCCCGTCGGATCCTGCGCCGTGGTGCTGGACGGCCACGCGACGCCCGGCGACGTCTTCGCGCCGCAGCTGCTCACCCACCTCGGCGGCGAGCTCGGAGTCCGCGACGAAAGCGCAGCTGAGCCCCGCCTGCTGGATGGCGCCGCGGGCCTTGGGGCCGCGGGCGAGGATCCGGGCCGGGGCGAGCGCTGTCCGCAGCTGCTTTCCGAGTCCTGCGGCGTCGGCCGCTTCCATCCAGCCGCGGAAGCCCACGCCGGTCAGCGCTACGACCACGGCGGGAGGGCCGGCGATGAGCTCTCGGGTGCGCTCGACGAGGGCGGGATCATCGAGGTGGTGGACGGTGGACATGGCTGGGGCGTGCAGGATTCGGGCGCCGTGGCGCTCGAGGGCGGCGCCGAGCTCGGCGGCACGGCGTTCGACAGCCAGGGCGATGGTGCGTCCGGCGAGGGCATCGGACAGGGCAGCGGGTTCGGTGGTGTTCATCGGCGGTGGGTCTCAGTCGCGGGCGCGGACCATGCGCTCGTGGCCGTTCTCGTCGAGCTCGGCGATGTCGTCGTGGGCTTTGAGGAAGTCGGAGAAGCTGCGGTAGCCCAGGGATTTCTCGCGGAAGGAGGAGTCCATGCGGCGCATATGGGACTTGACGGCGGAGGCGTACAGCCAGTCGCTGTCATCCCGTCCGCCGAGCTCAAGGGCTCGGCGCAGCAGGTGCGCGGCCGTCTGCGCGGCATCCTGGTCCTCCGCCGAGTCCTCCGCGCCCTCGCGGTCCTCCTGCGCGGCGGAGCTTGCGTCTGCGGGATCTGCGCCGCGGCGCTTCTTCCCGGAGCGGGCCGGAGCGGGGCGCTCCACGCCGGGCAGCTCCTCATAGGACTGGAACTCATCGCACGCAGCGGCCAGGGACTTCGCCGTGGATCCGGCCACTCCCATGCCGATCACGTAGCGGCCCAGGCGTCGGCAGCGCTGAGCGAGCGGCACGTAGTCGCTGTCCCCGCCGACGATGACGACGTGGGTAAGGTCCGCGGTGCGGAACATGTCCTCCACGGCGTCGACGGCCAGGCGGATGTCGGCGCCGTTCTTGGCGTACGCGGCGGCGGGGAACAGCTGGACGAGGTCCACAGCGCGGGCCACCAGCTGGGTGCGGTATTCGGCGTTCATCGGGGCTGACCAGTCGGCGTAGGCGCGGGTCAGCAGCAGGGACCCGAAGCTGGCGGCGTAGTCGATGATCGCGCCGACGTCCACGCGGGCACGCTCGAGCTTCTGGGCGATCTCAGGTTCGGTGGGGTCTTCGGCGATCTTCTGGCGGTCGCGGCTGAAGGCCTGCTTGCCGTGGATGCGGTCGTACCAGGACATGACGATGTTGTCGAAGTCGAGGTAGACGGCGACGCGGGGGTTGTCGATCTCAGGCATGCCACCAGTGTGCCTGCTCGGGCGGGGGCAGTCAGCAACGCCGCGACGCGACGTCCAACAACAGGGCCGCTGGGCCGCTCATGCGCTGCGGGCCGCTCCACACCGCGGTCAGAGGTCGCACCAGACGATGCCCGCCGTGCAGGGGGACGCGCAGCAGGGTGCCGGAGACGAGGTCCTGCAGGGCGGCGCGACGGGAGAGCACGGCAGGTCCCGCGCCGGACGCGACGGCCAGCCGCACGGCGGCATTGGAGCTGAGTTCCTGCACGGGCGCGGTGGCCGCCGCGGCGGGCACCAGTTCTTCGAAGGCGTCGCGGGTGCCGGAGCCGCCCTCTCGCACCACGAGCGGGGTGCGGGCCAGCTCCTCGATGGTGAGGGGGCTGCGACGGTCGGCCCAGGGATGGTGCGGGGCCACCAGCACCACAAGCTCATCGTCGGTGATGACGCGCGAGCGCACAGAGCTGGGTACGTGTGGGGTCTCGACGAACCCGAGCGGCAGGTCACCGCCGCGCACCCGCTCGAGCACCTGCGTGGAGTTCAGCACGTGGGGGCTGACGCGCACACCAGGGACCTGGTTGCGCAGGGTGGTCAGCCACGCGGGCATGAGGTGCTCGGCGATCGTCAGGGAGACGCCGATGGGGAGCTCGTCGGCCCCCGCCTCGCGGGTGTGGGCGAGCCAGTCGGAGAAGTCCTGGGCGGCCTCGAGCAGTTCCCGGGCATGCGCCGCGAAGACCAGTCCTGCGGAGGTGGGACGGGAGCCGCGCGGATGGCGTTGCAGCAGGCCCGTGCCCGCGTCGGCCTCGAGCTGGCGCAGGAGGCGGGACGCGTTGGGCTGAGCCATGCCCAGGCGCCTTGCGCCTGCGCCGAGGCTGCCTTCATCCACCACCGCGACCAGCAGGGCCAGAGCCGTCAAGGAGGGCAGGGATGAGGGGTCGACGCCCCGGGAAGCAGCTGAGGGGACGGCGCGGGAGGCGGCACGGGACATATCAGAATTATATGGCCCGGTGCGCGATCGATGGCTACCGCGCTCCGTGGTGTCGATGGGACGGTTCTGCGGTGTCCACGACGCCTATTTCGACCCCACACCGTTCCATCGACCCGTCCGCAGCTCCCATCGCCCCTCCCCCACCCGTTCGGCTGTGGCCAGGTCTGCTCACCTCTCTGGCCGTCGCCGGCGTGTCGATGATCATCGCCCGGCCGCTGCCGGGGATCAGCGCCCTGATCGTCGCGATCGTCGCGGGGATCGTGGTGGCCAACACCGTGGGGCTGCCGACCATCCTGCAGCCGGGCAGCATGGTTGCGGCCAAGCGATTGTTGCGCATCGGCATCGTGCTGTTGGGCCTGCAGGTGGTCATCGGGGATCTGCTGGGCCTCGGCGTGGGAGCGCTGGGCGTGGTGGTCGCCGTGGTGGCCGGAGGCATCGGTATCACCCTGGCGCTGGGGCGCCTGCTCGGCATCCCCAGAGAGCTCACGCTGCTGGTGGCCTGCGGTTTCTCGATCTGCGGGGCGGCCGCCGTGGCCGGGGCCAGCGGGGTCACCGACCCGGAGGAGAAACGGCCCGAACTGACTGCGACAGCGCTCGCGCTGGTGGTGCTGTTCGGCACCGGGATGATCGCGCTCATCCCGTTCGGCGCCGCAGCGCTGGGGCTCGATGAGCACTCAGCGGGTCTGTGGGCCGGGGCCTCGATCCATGAGGTCGCGCAGGTGGTCGCGGCCGGCGGGGCGATCGGCGGTGGCGCACTGACGGTCGCGGTGATCGTCAAGCTCGCCCGCGTGCTCATGCTCGCACCGGTCATGGCGGGGCTGAGCCTGTACACGCGTCGCGTCAGCGGCGACGGCGGGCATCGTCCCCCGATCATGCCGCTGTTCGTGGCTGGGTTCCTGGCCATGGTGGTCCTGGGGTCGCTCGTGCCGCTGCCCAGCGCGGTGCTGAGCGGCGCGAGCTTCGCGCAGACCCTGCTGCTGGCGGCGGCGATGTTCGCTCTGGGCACCGGAGTGCGGATCAGGGATCTGCTGTCTTTGGGGCCACGCCCGGTGCTGCTGGCCGCGGCCTCCACCGCAGCGGTCACAACCATCGCACTCGCGGGCATCATGCTGGCATCCTGACCGCACCTGCGCGGCTATGATCATCTGCATGACGCAGATGCGGGTACGAGAGGCCGCCGTATTCCTGGGAGTCAGTGAGGACACGGTGAGGCGCTGGGTGGAGCGCGGCATCCTTCCGGCGAGCGCCGATGCCAGCGGGCGCACCGTGATCGCGGGCATCGATGTGGCACGGCGGGCGCGCGAGCTCGCACATGCACCGACGTCCGGTGGTGCCTCGTCGGCCCGGAACCGGTTCACGGGCCTGGTCACCGACGTGGTCGCCAATACGGTCATGGCGCAGGTCGAGCTGCAGTGCGGGCCGTTTCGGGTGGTGTCCCTCATGAGCTCCGAAGCCGTGCGGGAGCTGGGTCTTGCCCCGGGGGTTGTCGCAACCGCCGTCGTGAAGGCCACACAGGTGATCATCGAGGCGGAACACACCGGAGCATCGGCGACATGAGCACACATTTCGCCCGTCGCCTCCTGGCACTGCTGGGAGCCCTCCTCCTGCTCGCGGGATGCGCCCGGGGCGCCGGCCCGTCGGAGTCGTCTCCCGTGACGCTCCAGGTCTTCGCCGCCGCGTCGCTGCAGCTGCCGTTCGAGGAGCTCGGGCAACTGTTCGAGGCGCAGCAGGAGGGCGTGAGCGTGAGCTTCACCTTCGCCGGGTCCTCCACCCTGGTCGAACAGATCCAGCACGGCGCCCCGGCAGACG
The DNA here is from genome assembly GCF_023062615.1 of Brachybacterium sp. Marseille-Q7125. Taxonomy (NCBI): domain Bacteria; kingdom Bacillati; phylum Actinomycetota; class Actinomycetes; order Micrococcales; family Dermabacteraceae; genus Brachybacterium; species Brachybacterium sp. Marseille-Q7125. The sequence goes on from NZ_JALLAL010000003.1 coordinate 109,718, forward strand.
TGTTCGCCGCCGCCGATGAGCGCACCATGCACAAGCTCACCGATCAGGACCTGCATGGCGCTGAGCCCATCGCGTTTGCCACCAATACGCTCATGATCGCCGTGCCGCCCGGGAATCCCGCGGACATCACCGACCTCGCCTCCCTGGCTCAGCTGGGCGTGAACCTCGTGGTGTGCGCGCCCGAGGTGCCCTGCGGAGCTGCGACGCAGCAGGTCGAGCAGGCCGCCGGTCTCAGCTTCTCACCGGTGAGCGAGGAGCAGTCGGTCACGGATGTGCTCGGCAAGGTCACGAGCGGTGAGGCCGATGCGGGGTTGGTCTATGCCACGGATGTGCGCAAGGCCGGGGATGCTGTCGAGGGCATCACGTTCCCGCAGGCGGAGGACGCAGTGAACATCTACCCGATCACGACGGTGAAGGACTCTGCCGACCCTGCGCTCGCCCAGGAGTTCGTGGATCTCGTGACCAGCGAGGACGGGCAGCGGGCGCTCGCCGAGCACGGGTTCGCAGGCCCATGAGCGCTCCAGGCAGCAGCATGCCGCGCTGGGTTCTCGTGCCCGCACTGCTGGGAGCACTGTTCGTGACCCTCCCGCTCATCTCCATGGCCCTACGCGTCAGCTGGACGGAGTTTCTCCCGCTCGTGACCAGCGCATCCTCTCTCGCGGCTCTGCGCCTGAGCCTGGTGACCGCGACCTGTGCGACGGCGGCGTGCGTGGTGCTCGGGGTACCGCTGGCGATGCTTCTGGCCCGCGCGAGACTGCCGGGGCGCGCTCTGCTGCGCTCTGCCGTTCTCATCCCCCTTGTGCTCCCGCCGGTGGTGGGCGGCATCGCGCTGCTGTACACCTTCGGGCGCCAGGGCCTGCTGGGACGTCACCTGGAGGTCCTGGGCGTGCAGATAGCGTTCTCGACCGCCGCGGTGGTGATCGCCCAGACCTTTGTGGCTCTGCCGTTTCTCGTGCTCTCCCTCGAGGGCGGTCTGCGCACCGCCGGGACCCGGTACGAGCAGGCCGCTGCCGGTCTGGGTGCGGGGCCCACGCGCGTGTTCACACACATCACCCTGCCGCTTCTGCTCCCATCTCTCGCCTCCGGCACGGTGCTCTCCTTCGCGCGAGCGCTCGGCGAGTTCGGAGCCACGATCACCTTCGCCGGAAGCCTGCAGGGAACCACGCGGACGCTGCCGCTGGAGATCTATCTGCAGCGCGAGAGCGGCCCGGATGCCGCGGTCGCGCTGTCCTTCCTGCTGATGATCGTGGCGGTGCTCGTCATCGTCCTCGCGTATCGGCGGAGCCCGGCATGAACGACCAGCCATCGGCTCTGGACCTGCACGCGGTGGTGCCGGAGCGCGGCGTGGATGTCGCGCTCACGGTGCCCGCGGGCCGCACCCTGGCGCTCGTGGGCCCCAATGGTGCGGGGAAGTCCACGGTGCTCGCCGCCGCGGCCGGGACGGTCCGCACGACGGGCGGTCATGTGCGCCTGGAGGGCACCGACGTGGGTGGGGATCCCGTGCACGCGAGGCGCATCGTGACCCTCAAGCAGGACCCGCTGCTGTTCCCGCATCTGAGCGTCGCCCAGAACATCCGCTTCGCGGCCGCAGCGGGCGGGGTCTCGCGGGCGGAGATCCGCGAGCGCACGGATGAGCAGATCACGGCGCTCGAGCTCGGGGCACTGGCTCGGCGCCTGCCTGGGGAACTTTCCGGGGGGCAGGCGCAGCGGGTGGCGATTGCGCGGGCGCTGGCGGCGCGGCCGGCCGTGCTGCTGCTGGATGAGCCCTTTGCGGCCCTGGACGTGCAGGCGGCGCCCGCCTTGCGGGAGGTGCTGCGCCGGGCCCTCGTCGGCCGCACCGCGGTGATCGTCACCCATGAGGTTCTCGATGTTGTCACCCTCGCGCAGCACGCCGTCGTGCTGGAGCAGGGGCGGGTGGCTGAGCAGGGCTCGGTCGAGCAGGTGCTCTCTCGGCCCGCCACCCGCTTCGCCGCCCGCTTCGCCGGGCTGAACCTGGTGGAGGGGTGCTGGGACGGCGAGTATGTGCGCGGAACGGGGCACAGGAGGGATGAGCTGCGCATTCCGGCGCGCTACGGCCGGCGTGCGGGTACGCGGGTTCGCACGGTGTTCCCACCCTCCGCCGTGCGGCTGGCGCCCGATGGGCCGATCACCGTTGAGGTGACCTCCCTGGTTCCGCAGGGCGCGCTAGTGCGGGTGCACTGCGGTGAGCTCCTCGCTGAGCTGTCTGCCGCGCAGTTGGCTGCGCAGGGCATCGCCCCGGGCCAGGAGCTGCGCCTGGACGTGGCGGCATCCGAGGTCACCGTCTACCCGGCCGGGCCCTAGCATGCGCTTCATGCCCGCTCCCGTGCCCCAGACCCCCGACGGTCCGTTCCTGCGGGTCCTGCAGGCGGAGCTGCTAGAGCGCCATGGCCCGCAAGGCTGGTGGTGGCCGGGCGAGAGCGCGTTCCACATCGCGCTGGGGGCGGTGCTGGTGCAGCGTTGCCGCTGGGTGCAGGCCCAGGCGGCGCTGGACGCCCTGAAGGCGGCCGGACTGGATGTTCCGCGGCGCCTCGCGGCGGCCGATGAGCAGACGCTCCTTCCCCTGGTGCGGGCCGCGGGCTTCCCGCGCAGCAAGCCGCGCCGGGTGCTGGCGCTCGGCCGCTGGTGGGACGAGCGCGCGCAGGCCGCGAGGGAGCTCGGGGATGCGGATCTGCGCCGGGAGCTGCTGGCCGTGGAGGGGATCGGTGAGGAGACCGCCGATGCGATCAGCCTGTACTGCTTCGAGCGCCCAGCGTTCCTGTGCGATGAGTACGCCCGGCGGGTCCTCACCGCCCGGGGTGTCGCCGTCCCAGGCACCTATCGCACCTTCGCGCAGCTGCTCGCTCCGGGGCTCGCCGCCGCGGCATTCACGGTGCCCGAGCTCGCGGAGCTGCACGGCCTGGTCGTCGAGGAAGGCAAGACCGTGGCACGGCCTCGGCCGGGTGCGTGATCAGGGCCTGGTCAGAGCCTCCTCAGGGCAGGGAGGTGATGATCTCCTCGAGACGCTGTGCCATCGGCTCCAGCCCGTAGCACGCGGCGTTCTCCCGGGCCGCAGCCGGGGTCACCTCGAGCGCCGCCCGGATCGCAGCGGCGAGGTCGGCGGTCTCGGCACTCTCGGCCACCACTCCCCCGCCCTTGATCACCTCCGGCATGGCCCCACGCGGGGTCGCGGCCACGGGGGTGCCGCTGGCCATGGCCTCCACGGGCGCCAGGCCAAAAGGCTCCGCCCACAGCGGTGAGGCGATGAAGACATCGGCCCGGGCCAGCTCCTGGCGGATCTGGGCGTGGGAGAGGTGGCCCACGTACTCGATGCTCGGCCCGCCCGCTGCGCGTGCGGCCTGTATCCGGGATCGCACCTGTTCCTCCATGTAGTCAGGGTCCGAGAGCAGGCCGCTGATCCGCAGGGCCACCCCAGCCTGCTGGGCGGCGTCGATCGCGACGTGCACACCCTTTTGATGGGTGATGCGTCCGGTCCACAGCGCCTGGGGCACACCACCGTCCCGGTCCGGCGCACACGTCGGGGCCACCGCACCCCAGAAGGCAGTGTCCACGCCGTTGGGCAGGACGCCCACCCCCGGGTAGTGCTCGCTCCAGGCGCGCGCATTGGCGGCGGAGACGGTGACGAAACGGTGGCGCGCCGGCAGAGTCGCGTCGCGCGCGAAATGTTCCAGGTACGACGGCACCGGTACGGGACTGTGCATGATGCTGACCAGGGGCTGCTCTGCAAGGAGGTCGTGCGGCAGGGCGCTCAGAGAGTTGTTGATGACCACGTCCGGGGGGTCAGCAGCCACCGCGACGCAGGCCCGACGGATCGCGGCCTCGCTGCGCTCATCCTGCACAGCACCCCGCTCGGGATCGGGGTTCAGCGCGTAGTCATGCTCGGCGGCCTCGATCACGTGCAGCTGCGCTCCTGGCGGCATCTCGCTGCCCTCCTTGGCCAGCAGCGTCACCGCATGCCCGCGCTCCAGCAGGGCACGGGTGAGCATGATCGAGTGCATTTCCATGCCGCCGGCCCACGGCTCGCGCAGCGGATGGTGGGGGTGGCAGATCATCGCAATCCGCATGGTGGACCTTCCGGGACGGACACGCCGAGCACCACCGCGGTGCACAGCCTTGCCGGCACGCTACGGCCCAGGGGCACGGTCATGCCCAGGCCCCCACATCCGTCGGCATCATCACTGGTCAGCGAACCGACCGTCAGGACGGTCCGGAGTATCACGGTGGGCTCCGGAGAGTCGCGGTGGGCCGGGCGTCTTCAGTCGTCCGCGGGAGCACGCACCCCGTCCAGCACCGCATCGAGCACAGCTTCGACCTGCTGATCGGTGAGCGGTGTGCGCACGATCGAGGCGGAGACGAGGATCGGTGCGGTCAGCAGGTGGGCGATGAGCGCGGTGGACACGTCCTCACGCAGCTCTCCGCGCTCCCGCGCCGCCGCAAGAATGCGCGGCAGCGTCTTCTCCTGCGCCTCCCAGCTGCGCCGATTGGCATGCGCGAAATGCGCTTCTGCGCTCGTGGCGGCCAGTCCATTGAGGACTCGCTCGAGCCGAGAGTCGGAGAAGTCTCGGAAGGCCAGCAGGTAGCTCAGCAGGTCAGCACGGAGATCGCCGACGGTCTGGACGGTGAGGCTGCGGTAGTAGGCCTCGAGCGCATCAGCGACCAGCGCCTCGCGGTCGGCCCAGCGCCGATGCAGGGTGCGGCGGCTGACACCGGCGGCGTCGGCGATGTCCTGCATGGTGAAGTCGGTGCCGCGCTCCTCCAGCAGGCTGAGCACGGCGGCATGGATCGCCTCGGTGTTGCGCCGGGTGCGCCCGCCGGGGCGCACGGACCCGTAGGGGGCGGGATTCTCCGCATCTGCCTCTGACCTGCTCATCTGCCCAGCATAGAGAACTGAGCAAACGTCGCCCCTTGACGTGGTCTCCCCTCATCGCGCTAGTGTCGCTTTATGAGTCATTAGAGGCTTGCTCTCCCGACCGAAAGGACCCTGCCATGCGTACGCTCATCCTCGGTGCCGGCGGTGTCGGCTCCGGTGCCGCCCGTCACCTGTCCGCCCTTCGCCCCGACCTCGATCTGCGCATCGCCGATCTGTACGAGGAGGCGGCCCAGCGCGTCGCCGCAGAGCTCGGCCCCCGCGCCGAAGGCATCGCCGTGGATCTGCATGACCCGGCATCCCTCGCCCCGGCCCTCGACGGGGTGGATGCCGTGCTGCACACCGCGGGCCCCTTCTACCGCAACGCCCGACCGCTGCTGGAGGCCGCGGCCGAGCGCGGCATCGCGTACCTCGACATCGATGATGACGACGACATGCTCCTGTCGCTGCTCGGAGATGAGGAGCTTCGGGGCCGGGCCGAGGAGTCCGGGGCCCGCCTCGTGGTCGGCGCCGGCACCACCCCGGGGATGTCGAACCTCGTGGCTCGCCGCAGCATCGATGCGCTCGATGAGGCGCAGGACGTGCAGATCACGATGCTGCTGCCACTCGCGGTGGCGAAGCGCTTCAGCCCGGCGGTGCTCGATCACATGGTGCACATCAGCACCGGGGAGGTGCTCGCGCAGCGCGATGGCGAGATCACCCCGATCCCCGCCTATGCCGAGCCCCGGGAGGAGGTGACTCCTCCCGGCGCGCAGCAGAGCGTTCCGGCGCTGACCGCGGGCCATGGCGAGACGGTCATGCTCGCACGTTCGTTCCCGCACCTGCAGGAGGTCACGGTCCGCCTGTCGTGGCTCGGCGAGCAGGGCAATGCGACATGGCGGATGATCACCGCGATCGCCCGCGGCGCCGAGGGCGAGATCGAAGGGCTCGGGGCGACCGCCACCCAAGTCCTCGTCCACCTCATCCGTGCTGGCGCCCTCGATGAGCTGCTGGCGAGCGAGGGCGTCCCGACGGTGGGGACGCTCGTGGAGGTGCAGGGACTGCGCAACGGCCAGCCGGTGCGGCTGCGCACGCTCATGGATCTGCTGGGCAAGCGGGATGTGCCGCCCGAGATGCGGCAGGACCCGACGGCCGTCGCGGCGGCCATCGGCCTGGACGCCCTGCTGGACGGACGGATCACGGGCACCGGTGTGCTGACCCCGGAGCTGTGCTTCGATGGGGAGGATCTGCTGCGCCGCTTCGAGGCGGACTCGACGGTGCTTTTCGTCGAGGATGAGATCGTCGAGGGGCCCGCCGCACAGTGAAATAGCCGCACCGTGAGGTAGCAGGCCAGAGCATCAGGCCCGGCTGGAACTCCCCCGGCCGTGCGACCACGCAAAAGCCGGAGCCGCGGCGTCACCTCTCGATGATGCCACGGCTCCGGCTGCTGGTGGAGCTAAGGGGATTCGAACCCCTGACCTCTTCCATGCCATGGAAGCGCGCTACCAACTGCGCCATAGCCCCAGATCGGGAGTCGCCCGCGGGCGACTCGTCGATATTACACCGCAGGCCAGGTCAGGCGAAACTCGGGGGCAGGTTGTGTGACAGCAACCTCATCAGGCCCTCGCACCCGGCGGCCTGCAGCGGTTCAAGGACGCTGCGGTGGCAGTTCTCCAGGCCCGCGATGCCGCGGAACCCGTTGGGGTCCTCGCCGATGAGCGCCGTGATGCCCAGGGTGATAGCGGCACCGTGGGCGACCACCATGACCGTCTTGCCGGGATGCTCCTGCAGGAGGCGGCGCGCCCCCGCGGCTACCCGCTCGGCCACCTCGGGGCGGTCCTCCACGCCCACCCCCTCGACGGTGCGGTGCGCACGCCAAGCGGCGTGCTCCTCGGGCCAGCGCTGCCGGATCTCCTCACCCCGCAGACCCTCCCAGTCCCCGAAGCTGCGTTCGAGGAAAGCGGGGTCGGTGGTGACCGGAACACTGGTCACCCGCCCGATGACCTGCGCGGTGGCCAGCGCGCGCTGCAGCGGCGAGGCGACGATGACATCCGGCGGATCGGCGGTCACAGCGGCCGCGAGCCGCTGCGCCTGCGCGGCGCCGGTGGTGTTCAGCGGGATGTCCACCTGGCCCTGCAGGCGCCCTTCCCGGTTGTAGTCGGTCTGCCCGTGCCGAACCAGCACGAGCCGGGAGCGCTGCGACTTCACTCGGTCTCGGCCTCATCGATCTGGAGGTCCACGACGGGGGCGTCGCGCCACAGCCGCTCCAGTGCGTAGAAGGCGCGGTCCTCAGCATGCTGGACGTGCACGACGATGTCGCCGTAATCCAGCAGCACCCAGCGGGCGTCCCGCTCGCCCTCGCGACGCAGCGGCTTGCGGCGGCGTTCCTTGAGCAGCGCCTCTTCGACGCCGTCCACGATCGCAGAGACCTGGCGCTCGGAGTCACCGCTGGCCACAAGGAAGATATCGGTGATGACCACCAGCTCGGAGACGTCCAGGCCGATGATCTCCTGGGCGAGCTTGTCGGCGGCGGCCTGGCCGGCCACGCGGGCGAGGTCGAGGGATTCGTCGGGAGCAGTCACGCGGCAGGATCCTCCAGGACAAAGCGGTCTGATGAGTGAACGGGGAACACGGGGCCGCCGGGAATCATGCCCCGCAGGCCGGGAACAGCAGCAGCGGACAGGGCCGCAGCCCCACTCACGCCGGGGCCGAGCACCCCGGTTAGCAGCAGCACCACGAGCGTGATGAGCGCTGCAGCGAGAAGGATCCACACGATCCACAGCAGCGGCCGTCCCGTGGTGCCTTCGCTGCGGTGCAGGACGCGGCCCTCAAAGCGGGGGGCGGGTCGCGGCGGCGGCGCCTCGGTGACGGACAGCTCGCCGAGCTCCACACCATCGCGGTCCTGTGGCAGCTCCGGGCCGATGGCGTTCGTCGCTGGCTCGGCGGAGATCTCCGCGGCCGGTTGCGCGGCGGGGGCCGGAGCGTCGGTCAGCTCGATGATGCGGGCGCGGCGCCCGAACTTACGCAGCTGCGGCCGGGGTGCATCGGCCCCAGGCGGTGCGACGGCGCGACGCACACCGGGCACCTGCGCACCGGCCTGCCCGGACTCCAGGGCAGCGCTCTCCTCGGGGCTCAGGCGGCGGGCCCGGCGGCCGCGCCGCGGGGTGGATTCGGCCTCGGTCATCGGCCGTCACCTCCTGTGTAGAGGGCGTACTTGTTGATGTACTGCACCACGCCGTCGGGCACCAGGTACCACACGGGCGCACCGGCGGCGACGCGGGTGCGGCAGTCGGTGGAGCTAATGGCCATGGCCGGCACCTCGATGAGGGTCACGCCGTCATCGGGCAGTCCCGAGGTATCCAGGGCATGGCCGGGGCGGGTGACGCCCACGAAGTGCGCCAGCTGGAAGATCTCCTCGGTGTCCTTCCAGGTGAGGATGTTCTGCAGAGCATCCGCACCGGTGATGAAGAACAGGTCCGCATCGGGGTGCTCAGCATGCAGATCGCGCAGCGTGTCGATGGTGTACGTGGCGCCGGGGCGGTCGATGTCCACGCGCGAGACCGTGAACACGGGGTTCGCGGCGGTGGCGACCACGGTCATGAGGTAGCGGTGCTCAGGATCGGAAATCTCCCGGTCCGCCTTCTGCCAGGGCCGTCCCGTGGGGACGAACACCACCTCGTCGAGGGCGAAGACGCTTTGGACCTCGCTCGCGGCAACGAGGTGGCCGTGATGGATGGGATCGAAGGTCCCCCCCATCACTCCGATCCGGCGGCGCTGCTGCTCCACGTGGTCAGTGGTCTCCGTCGGTGCGGCTGTGCTGCTCGTCCTTATGGCGCTGGTGGTTGCCGCTGATGAGCCAGGTGATGCCCAGCAGGGCCATCAGCGACAGGAACATGCCGATACCGATCGCGGGGGCGGGAACGCCGCCGGCCTCGGCCAGGAGCGGGAGCTGATCGATCATGGTTCAGGGAGCCTTTCCACGGGTGACCGGCCCATCATCCCACAGCGTGGCCGGTCACCGGCCCGGAACGCGCCCGGTGGGAGGGGGTTCACGGGCGCACGTGCCCCTGGCCGATCACCTGCCAACGGGTGGTGGTGATCTCCGGCAGGCCCATCGGTCCGCGGGCGTGGAGCTTCTGCGTGGAGATACCGATCTCGGCGCCGAAGCCGAACTGCCCGCCGTCGGAGAAGCGGGTGGAAGCGTTGGCCATCACCACCGCGGAGTCCACCTCGGTGAGGAAACGCTGCTGGCTGGTGAGGTCCCGGGTGAGGATCGCTTCGGTGTGCCCCGAGGAGTGGGCGCGGATGTGCTCGAGGGCCTGGTCGAGGTCCGCGACCACGCGCACGGCGAGGTCCAGGGACAGGTACTCCTGGTCCCAGTCCTCCGCGGTGGCGGGCACGACGTCGGCGCCGCTGCCCTCGAGCAGCTGCGCGGCGCGCTCATCGACGTGCAACCGCACCTGAGCCTGCCCGAGCGCCGGGCCGATCAGCGCGAGGGCCTCGTCGGCGATGTCCTGGTGGATCAGCAGGGTCTCCAGGGCGTTGCACACTCCGACCCGCTGCGTCTTCGCGTTCAGCACGATCTCGAGCGCCTGGGGCAGGTCGGCGCTCGCATCGATGAGCACGTGGGTGGTGCCGGTGCCGGTCTCGATGACGGGGACCTGCGCGTTCTCCACCACGCGGGCGATCAGCCCGGCGCCGCCACGCGGGATCAGCACATCCACCAGGCCGCGGGCGCGCATGAGAGCATCGGCGCCAGCACGCCCATACTCATCGATCCCGACGATGAGATCTGCCGGCAGCCCCTGTGCGGTGAGCACCTGCCGCAGCACTTCGATGATCGCGGTGTTGGAGTGCAGGGCCGCGGAGCCGCCGCGCAGCACGACGGCCGAGCCGGCCTTGAGCGCGAGGCCCGCGGCATCGACGGTGACGTTGGGGCGGGCTTCGTAGATCATGCCGATCACGCCGATGGGCACGCGCACCTGCCGCAGCTGCAGTCCGTTGGGGAGGGTGGAGCCGCGCACCACCTCCCCCACCGGGTCCGGCAGAGCAGCGGCGTCCAGCAGCTGCTGGGCGATCGCTGCGATGCGCTGCTCATCCAGGGCCAGGCGGTCGCGCAGGCCCGCGCTGATCCCCGCGGCGTCGGCCGCCTCGAGGTCCCGCGCGTTCGCGGCGATGATCTGCCCGGATTGCGCGACGAGCGCCTCGGCCATCGCGTGCAGCACCTCGTCCTTGCGCTCGCGATGGAGGTGGGCCAGGTGGCGCTGAGCATCCTGTGCGGCGCGTGCAGCGGCGTGGACGGCGGTGGTCACAGCATCGGGGGCGATGGCGGCATCGGTGGCGGACATGAGCCCAGGATAGGCAGTTGTGCCCTGCGGCGTCATACGTGGTCATACAGGGACCATTTCGGGGTCTGAGCAGGCATTTCCACCCTATGGTCGAGGCGTACCTGCACATCCTCAGCGTCGTGCCGACCCGGCACGGCCCACACCGTGAAAGGACGCCCCGTGGCCACGTTCTCCGCCTCCGGCACCTCCCTGTCCCCCACCAAGATCGAGGTGCAGGCCCGCCAGTTCACCCTGACGATCGATGAGCCGCCGAACCTGGGCGGTGAGGACCATGGCGCGAACCCCGTCGAGTATGTGCTCGGGGCCCTGCTGGGCTGCCTGAACGTCGTGATCCAGATGGTCGCGAAGGAGAAGGGCATCGAGTACCGCTCCCTGAAGCTCACCGCGGAGGGCGACCTGAATCCCGCGAAGCTCATGGGTGAGGATGTCACCACCCGCCCCGGCTTCCAGGAGATCCGCGTCGCCGTCGAGCTGGACACCGACGCCGATGAGCAGGCGGTCGCGGAGCTCCTGTCCGAAGCGGAGTCCCGCTGCCCGGTCTCGGACAACCTCGCCAACGCCACCCCGGTGCGGATCAGCGCCGCCGCACGCGCCTGAACGGCCTGCCGTTCAGTACCTGTCGTTCAGGACCTGACCGCGTTCACAGCACCACCATCTGATCGCGGTGGATGGCCGGGCGACGGTACCGCTCCCCCAGCTCCTGGCTGGTGCGGGCGGTGCCGCGCCCGGCCATTGCGCGCAGCTCTTCGCTGCTGTATCCCGTCAGACCCCGGGCGATCACGGCCCCGTCGGGCCCGGCGACATCCACCGGCACCCCGGCCGGGAAGTCGCCGGTGACGGTGGTGACGCCGACGGCCAGCAGCGAACGCCGACGCGTGCGCACGGCCTCCGCCGCGCCCGCATCCAGGTGCAGGGTCCCCGCGCCGCGGGTGGCGAAGCGCAGCCACACCAGGCGGGAGCGGCGCCGTCCCTGATGCGCAGGGAAGAAGGTACCGACGTCCTCCCCTGCGATGAGCCGGGGGAAATTCGCCGCGGAGGTCATCACGGCGGCGGTGCCGGTGGTGGATGCGAGCTGCGCGGCGGAGAGCTTGGTGACCATCCCGCCGGTGCCGACGGCTGACCCGACCTCGCCGATGCTCACACCCTCGAGGCGTGACACATCGGGCACCTCCGCGATGCGCTGCGCGCCGGGCTCCCGGGGCGGCGCCGTGTAGAGGGCATCGACGTCGGTCAGCAGGATCAGCGCATCGGCGCCGAGCAGCTGGGCGACCAGGGCGGCCAGGCGGTCATTGTCCCCGAAGCGGATCTCGTGGGTCGCGGTGGTGTCGTTCTCGTTGATCACCGGCACGGTGCCGAGGCTCAGCAGCGATTCGAGGGCGCTGCGCACGGTGCGGTAGGTCTCGCGGCGCACCACATCGGTCTCGGTGAGCAGCACCTGCCCGGTGATCAGGTCGTGGGCGGAAAACGCGCTCTGCCAGGCGGTGGCCAGCAGGGCCTGGCCGACGCTCGCGGCCGCCTGCTGCAGGGACACATCGGTGGGGCGCTGCGCCAAGCCGAGCGGTCCGAGCGCCGCGGCGATCGCGCCGGAGGAGACCAGCACGACCTCGGTGCCGCGGGCGCGCAGACCCGCAGCGACCTCGGCGATCGAGGCGAGCTGCTGTGATTCGAGATGGCCGCGGCCGTCGGTGAGGCTCGAGGAGCCGATCTTCACCACCACACGGCCGGCCCGGTCAAGCTCCGCACGGTCGGTGATGCGGGCCGGTTGGCGCAGATCGGAGGAGTGACCAGCGTGCGGTGCGCTGCTCATACGCGCCGCCCGTCCCCATCGTCGGCGGGATCGGTCCAGTAACCGGCCTGACGCTCGGCCTCCATCGCGGCCAGACGATCCATGCGCGCGGCGGTGCGGGCGCGCTGCTGCTCGCGCTTCTCCTCGCGGGTGGGGCGGTGGCGCTCCTCGAGCCGCTGATCGGTGCCACGGGCGCCGAGCAGCTCGGCGCCGCCCACCATCGTCGGCTCCCAGTCGAACACCACGGCGTCCTCCCCGGGGCCGATGAGCACGGTCGATCCGGCGACCGCGCCCGCGGCATACAGCTCATCCTCCACGCCGAGCCGCGCGAGCCGATCGGCGAGGTAGCCGACGGCCTCATCGTTGGCGAAGTCGGTCTGACGCACCCAGCGCTCGGGCTTATCACCCTGAACCCGGTAGGCGGTCTCACCGTCGTACTGCTCGGTGACCACGCAAAAGCCCTTCTCATCCTCCGCCGCGGGGGTGATGACGATGGGGGCCGCGTCAGGGGCGGGCAGCGCCTGGCGGGCCTCCTCCACGAGCTCGCCGAGCACGAAGGACAGCTCCCGCAGGCCCTTGTGGCTGACCGCGGAGACGTCCAGCACCGGCACGTCCCGCTCCCCCAGGCGGTCACGGACCATATCGGCCATGTCCACGCCGTCCGGCAGATCGGTCTTGTTCAGCACGATGACGGTGGGGCGCTCCATGAGCGGGATGCGGCCCTCGGTCTCCTCGTCCAGGCTCGCGGCGTAGGCGGCGAGCTCCGCTTCGATGGTCTCGAGGTCACTCACCGGATCACGCTCGGATTCGAGCGCCGCCGCGTCGAGCACATGCACGATCACGTGGCAGCGTTCGATGTGGCGCAGGAAATCCAGGCCCAGGCCCTTGCCCTGGCTGGCCCCGGGGATCAGCCCCGGCACATCGGCGACGGTGTACCGGTACTGCCCAGCCTCGACCACGCCGAGGTTCGGCACGAGGGTGGTGAAGGGGTAGTCGGCGATCTTCGGACGCGCGGCGCTCATCGCAGCGATGAGGGAGGATTTCCCGGCGGAGGGGTAGCCGACCAGGGCGACGTCCGCCACGGACTTGAGCTCGAGGACGAGGGTGCGCTCCTGGCCGGGCTCGCCGAGCAGGGCGAAGCCGGGGGCCTTGCGCTTGACGGAGGCCAGCGCCGCATTGCCGAGCCCGCCGTTGCCTCCGCGGGCGGCGACGTAGCGGGTGCCGATGCCGATCATGTCCGCGAGCACGGTGCCGTCCTCGGTGGTGACGACGGTGCCGTCCGGGACCGGCAGCACGAGATCCGCGCCGCGGGCGCCGTGGCGCAGGTCCCCTTTGCCGAAGCCGCCGCTCGTGGCACGCTGATGCGGCTTGTGGTGGTACTCGAGCAGCGTCGTGGTGGAGGCGTCGACCTCGAGGATCACGTCACCGCCGCGACCGCCGTTGGCCCCATCGGGCCCGGCCAGCGGCTTGAACTTCTCCCGACGGATGGACGCGGCGCCGTTGCCCCCGGAGCCGCCGATGACCTGCAGGCGGACGCGGTCGACGAAGGTGGCCATGGGTGCCTCCGAGTTTCTCTCAGGTGCCGGGCGGTCCAGCAGAGCGAGGATAGATGCCGACGAGGGGCGGAGCGCGTTCGGCTCCGCCCCTCGCAGGACAGGGTGCCCCGTACTCCGGGGCGCAGGATCAGACGGTCTCGACGACGGAGACCACGCGACGGTCGCGCTTGCGGCCGAACTCCACGGTGCCCGCGGTGAGCGCGAACAGGGTGTCGTCGCTGCCGCGGCCCACACCGTCACCGGCGTGGATCTTGGTGCCCCGCTGGCGCACGAGGATCTCGCCGGCGCCGACGACCTGGCCGCCGAAGCGCTTCACACCGAGGCGCTGAGCGTTGGAGTCGCGGCCGTTCTTGGAGGAGCTGACGCCCTTCTTGGATGCCATGTCGAATCAGTCCTTATCGCTGTCGGGGATCGCTCAGGCGATGCCGGTGATCTTCAGGCGGGTGAGCTCCTGGCGGTGGCCCTGGCGCTTCTTGTACCCGGTCTTGTTCTTGTAGCGGAGGATGCGGATCTTGTCGCCGCGGAGGTCCTCGACCTTCTCGGCGGTGACCTTGACCTTCGCGAGGTCCTTCTGGGCGGAGGTGACCTTGTCACCGTCGACCAGCAGCACGGGAGCGAGCTCGATGCTGTCGCCCGCCTCGCCGGCCACGCGGTTGATCACGATGGTGTCGCCCACCGACACCTTCTCCTGACGACCGCCTGCGCGGACGATTGCGTACACCACGTCACTGCTCCATCTTGTGAATCGGAATTGCTCGGGCGCCGTACGTCTGGGGAGTCTCACCGCGGACCTGCGACCGTCGACCGGTCCCGGGCAGGCCCGGGAGGGAGGTGCGGTCGCGCGGCGTCCACCGCCGAGCACGACTATCGACGCGTTTCGCGCCGAGGGATAGCTTACGGCCCGAGAATGTGCCGGTCAACCATCGGACACGGTCCGACCTGCGAGAACGCGGTCACACCCTGTGGAACACGTCACCCGTCGGACGGCTTCTCGGTGGGAGCGTCCGTGGAGGCATCCGTGGAAGCGTCCTTCGGGCTGTCCGAGGCTTTCACCTTCTCACCCTCCGCGACGGTCACGACCTGGCCGTCGACCACCACCTCAGGCGGCTGCTGACCGCTCGAGGCCGCAGCGATCGAGGCGATCGTGGCACGGGCGAGGGCGCGGGAGTCGGCGTCGTCCTCGAGGCGGTGCACATCTGAGGAAGTCTCCTCGCTCGACGTGTCCGTCTCCTCCTTGCCGCCACGGCCGCGTCGGCCCCGTCGGCGCGAGGAGCGCTGCCCCTCGCCATCGTGCCCGGAGGACTGGGGCTGCTCGCCGTCGACATCGATGATCATGCCGCGGCCGTGGCAGGCCTCGCAGGAGTGGGAGAAGGTCTCCACCAGGCCCTGCCCCACGCGCTTGCGGGTCATCTGCACCAGACCCAGCGAGGTCACCTCGGCGACCTGATGCTTGGTGCGGTCTCGGCCCAGGCACTCCACGAGGCGGCGCAGCACGAGGTCCCGGTTGGACTCGAGCACCATGTCGATGAAGTCGATGACGATGATGCCGCCGATATCGCGCAGCCGCAGCTGGCGCACGATCTCCTCAGCCGCTTCGAGGTTGTTCTTGGTGACCGTCTCCTCGAGGGAACCGCCGGAGCCGATGAACTTGCCGGTGTTGACGTCCACGACGGTCATCGCCTCGGTGCGGTCGATCACGAGGGAGCCGCCGGAGGGCAGGTAGACCTTGCGATCCATGGCCTTCAGCAGCTGCTCATCGATGCGGTGCTTGGCGAAGACGTCCTTCTCGCCGACATGGCGGGTGACGCGCTCGAGCAGATCCGGCGCCACATCGGAGACGTACTCGTGCACGTCCTGGTGGACCTTCTCACCCTCGACGATCAGGGAGGTGAAGTCCTCGTTGAAGACGTCGCGCACCACCTTGATGGCGATGTCCGGCTCCTGCGAGAGGGCCACCGGCGCCGACTTCGACTTCTGCTTCTTGGTGATCTTCTCCCACTGGGCGCGCAGGCGCTCGACGTCGTGGGTGAGCTCCTCCTCGCTCGCTCCCTCGGCGGCGGTGCGCACGATCACGCCCGCCTCATCAGGGATGATCTGACGCATGATCTTCTTCAGCCGGGCCCGCTCGGTGTCCGGCAGCTTGCGGGAGATGCCGGTCATGGATCCGCCGGGCACGAACACGAGGTAACGGCCAGGCAGGGAGATCTGGCTGGTGAGCCGGGCGCCCTTATGGCCGATGGGGTCCTTGGTGACCTGCACCAGCACGGAGTCGCCGCTCTTGAGCGCGAGCTCGATGCGGCGCGGTTGGCCGTCCAGCCCAGCGGCATCCCAGTTGACCTCGCCGGCGTACAGCACGGCGTTGCGACCCTTGCCGATGTCCACGAAGGCGGCCTCCATGGACGGCAGCACGTTCTGCACCTTGCCCAAGTAGACATTGCCCACCATGGAGGTCTGGGACTTCTGGGCGACGTAGTGCTCGACCAGGACGTCGTCCTCGAGCACGGCGATCTGAGTGCGGCCGGGGCGCTCACGCACCACCATGGAGCGCTTGACGGATTCGCGGCGGGCCAGGAACTCGGCCTCGGTGATGACGCTGCGGCGCCGTCCGGCATCCCGACCCTCACGGCGGCGCTGGCGCTTGGCCTCCAGACGCGTGGAGCCCTTGACGGCCTTCACCTCATCACGGGCCTCCCGCACCTTGACCACGGTGTTCGGCGGATCATCCGGGGATGTCTCATCGGAGCCGCTGCCGGAGCGGCGGCGACGCCGACGTCGACGGGAGCTCGAGGAGGAGCCAGAGGAGCCGCTGTGACCGCTGCCGGAGTCATCCCCGGAGTCGTCCTGGTCATCGCCCGTCTCCTGCCCCTGCTCGGAGGAGTTCTCGGAGGTCGAGGAGTCGTCATCGCTGCGCCCGCGGCCGCGACGGCCGCGCCCGCCGCGGCGGCGGCGCCGACGCGAGGAGCCGGAGCGCTCAGAGCTCGAGGAGTCCTCACTGCCGGAGGAGTCATCACCGCCATCGGAACCCTGGGCATCGGAGTCCCCCTCAGAGGCGCTCTGCTGATCCTGCCCGTTCTGATCGTCCGTGCTGTCCGCGGAGCCCTGGGAGCGCTGCGAGGAGCGACGGCGCCGACGCGCGGGGCGCGCATCGTCCGTCTCCGCGTGATCCTCATCGTCGGTATCAGCGTTCTCGGGCGCCTGGGCCGCCGCAAAGGAAAGGTCCGCGCTGCCCACGGGGGCATCCTGCGGGCCGACCGTGGTGCGGGGCTGCGGGGTAGGGGCCTGGAACAGCAGGGAGGCGAAGTCCATCTGGACCTGCTCGCGACGCCGGGCGCGATCCTCGTCCTGCTCATCCTCGGCGTCCGCAGTGTCCGCGGCGGGCCGGGATGAGGCGAGGGCACGCAGATCATCGGCAACGGTGGAAGGTGCCGATGCCTGCTGCTCGGGCTGTTCAGGCTCCGCCGGCTCTGCTGCCGTCTCCTCGTCGGCCTCGGCGGCGGTCTGCTCGGTCACGGGCTCGCTCGCGGGCACAACGGGCGCCCCGGCGGGAGCGCCGGCACGCCGACGGCGCCGGGCGGGCGCGGGGGCCGGTTCGATCGGCTCCTGGGACTGCGGGGCCACGATGGTGCGCGGCGCCGAGGAGACCTCCGGCTCGATCGTGGGCGGAGTGAAAGCGGGCGCTCCGGCGGGGGAGCCCGCGCGGCGACGCCGACGGGGCGCGCTCACAGGCGCCTTCGACGCCTCTGCGGTCTCCGGGGTAGACGTCTCCGGGGTGGCCGATGCGCCGGATTCGTCCTGCGGTTCGAGGGAAGTATGGGTGCTGTCAGCCATGCGGCCGTCTCCTTCGAGGGACCAGCGCACCCTGGCCCTTCGTGGTCATCGTCCCTGGGGACGGAAGTCTCAAGCCCTCTCCGTCGCGCAGCTCCACCTGTGAAGCGCAGCGATGCCGGACGCTTCGAGCACATCGGTCGCGGTCTGCCGCGTGGCCGGTGCTCCCCCGTCCTGACGCCGGGAGGTTCCTCCACCCGGTACGGGGCGAAGGAGTGCCTGGGCCAGTATGGCACAGGGCTCCGGCGAGGCGGCTGGCGCGACGCACCGGCAGGAAGGACGATGGTCCCGCAAGCGGGCCCCCGCAGCGCCTAACTTTTGTGACAGCGTGTGTCGTCCTTGGGAGGAAGCATGGAAGCCCTCGATATCGCACGGTGGCAGTTCGGCATCACCACCGTGTACCACTTCATCTTCGTGCCGTTGACCATCGGGCTGTCGTTCCTGGTCGCGATCATGCACACCAAGGCGGTGCGCAGCAAAGATGCGGTCACCAAGGACGCCTGGACCCGCCTGACGAAGTTCTTCGGCGGCATGCTGATCATCAACTTCGGCATCGGCATCGCCACCGGCATCGTCCAGGAGTTCCAGTTCGGCATGAACTGGTCGGAGTACTCCCGGTACGTGGGAGACATCTTCGGCGCGCCCCTCGCGCTCGAGGGCCTGCTGGCCTTCTTCCTCGAGTCGGTGTTCCTGGGGCTGTGGATCTTCGGCTGGAACCGGATGAACGAGAAGCTCCACCTGATGACGATCTGGATGGTCGCGATCGGCACCATGCTCTCGGCGTATTTCATCATCGCCGCGAACAGCTTCATGCAGCACCCGGTCGGCGCCGTGTTCAACCCGGAGACGGGCCGCGCGGAGATGGATCCCGGGCAGGGCTCCCTGTGGTCGGTGCTCACCAACGTGACCACACTCGCGGCCTTCCCGCACGTGATCTTCGGCGCCTGGCTGACCGCCGCCGCCTTCGTGGTGGGCGTGGCCGCCTGGCACCTGGTCAAGCACCATAACACCGCCCGGGAGCTGGGCGTGGACAGCGCAGAGGGGGCTCAGCACCGCACGCTGGCGCAGACCATCTTCCGGCCCGTGCTGCGCTTCGGCGTGCTGATGATGGTGATCAGCGGGATCGGCCTGGTCGTCACCGGTGACCTGCAGGCCAAGATCATGTTCCAGCAGCAGCCGATGAAGATGGCCTCCGCGGAGGCGCTGTGCGAGACGACCGAGGGCGCGGCCTTCTCGATCCTGACCGTCGGCGGCCCCGATGCCTTCGCCACCGACTGCGACGGTGTCACCCACCTCATCGAGGTCCCCTACGTCACCTCGATTCTGGCCACGAACGACCCGAATGCCACTCTGCAGGGCGTCGAGGACCTGCAGGCGCAGTACAAGGCCGAGTTCGGTGAGACCGTCACGGACATCTACGGCAACGAGGTGGAGGCGGACTACCGCCCCAACCTGTTCGTCACCTACTGGTCCTTCCGCCTCATGATCGGTCTGGCCGTGTTCAGCGCGATCCTCGCCGTGTGGGCGTTCTGGGTGACCCGCGGCAAGGGCGATCAGGCCCGCACCACCGGCTCGAAGGCCTTCAAGTGGTTCGCGGTCCTCGCGATCCCGATGCCGTTCCTGGCCAACGCCGCCGGCTGGGTGTTCACCGAAATGGGCCGCCAGCCCTGGGTGGTCCACCCCAATCCCGATGACCCGACGGTGCGCCTGATGACCGTGCAGGGCGTGTCCAACCACGAGCCCATGGTGGTGCTGGTGTCGCTGATCGCCTTCACGCTGATCTACGGCGTGCTCGCCGTCATCTGGTTCGAGCTCATGCGCAAGGCCGCGCTGAAGGGCATTCCGCTGCCCCGGAAGCGCGAGGAGTCGCAGAAGCTCGACACCCCGACCATCTCCTTCGGATACTGAGAGAGCTGAGGATTCCCCATCATGGACATCACTTTCCTCCAGGGCCTCTGGTTCGCTCTCATCGCGGTCCTGTTCGCCGGGTACTTCGTGCTCGAGGGCTTCGACTTCGGCGTCGAGATGAACCTCGCCACCCTCGGCAAGGGCGACCCCGAGCGCAACCGCACCATGCTCAAGACCATCGGCCCGATCTGGGACGGCAACCAGGTGTGGGTGCTCGTGGGCGGAGCCGGCATCTTCGCGGCGTTCCCCGAGTGGTACGCCACCCTGTTCTCCGGCTTCTACCTCGCGCTGCTGCTTCTGCTGCTGGTGCTGATCCTGCGCGTGTGCGCCTTCAAGTGGCGGGAGAAGCGGGACTCCGCGGCCTGGCACAAGGGCTGGGACATCATCCACATCATCTCCGGTTTCGTGCCGGCACTGCTGTGGGGCGTGGCCTTCGCGAACATCGTGCGCGGCGTCCAGATCGACGACAACGCGTGGATCACCACGAACCTGATCGGGCTGCTGAACCCCTTCGGGTTGCTGGGCGGCCTGGTGTTCGTGGGCCTGTTCTGGCTGCACGGAACCCACTACCTGGCGCTGCGCACCACCGGTGAGCTGCGCGAGGATGCCAACAAGCAGGCCTCCTGGATGATCTACCCGGTGATCGTGCTGGGCGCGATCTTCCTGATCTGGAACCAGCTGGCGCACTCCAACACCTGGCTGACCTGGATCCCGCTGCTCATCGCAGCGCTGGCCCTGGTCGCGGTGATCTTCACGAACAAGGCTCGCCGGGAGGGCATGTCCTTCCTGGCCACCACCGTGGCGATCATCGCCGCGGCTGCGCAGATGTTCGGCGGCCTGTTCCCGAACGTGCTGCCGGCCACGAACGATTCGGCGAACTCGCTGACCATCGCGGGCTCCGCCTCGACTGAGCACACGCTGCTGCTGATGGCGATCTTCGTGGTGCTGTTCCTGCCGATCGTGCTGTTCTACCAGGCCTGGGGCTACAAGGTGTTCAGCCACCGTCTGACCGTCGGCGAACCGGATGAGCGCGAGGGCCAGGGCCCCAAGGCGCGCATCGCCGGCGCCTACCGGGCGGCCTTCGAGCAGGAGTGATCCTCAGGTGATCCTGCGATGATCGCTTCATGACCACCTCCACTGAGCGCCCGGGCGTGCCGCCAACCGGCGGCTCCCCGGGCGCTCCGTCGTCCTCTCCCTCCTCGGCGCCGCGGACGTCCCGCGCCTCGCGTGCGCCTTTGGATCCACGGCTGCTGCGCCATGTTCGGGCCGCCCGCTCCCATGTGGTGCGCACGGCGCTGCTGGGCGTGGTGCAGGCCGCGGCGATCATCGTCACCGCCCTCGCGCTCGGCGGGATCGGTGGGGCTCTGCTGAGCGACGCGGTGGCCCCGCAGGCGCTGCCGGGCCTGCTGGCTGCTGTCGTACTCGCCCTGCTGGTGCGCGCCGGTGCGGTGATCATCGAGCAGCGCACGGCGCACCGCGCGGCGACCGCGGCGATCGCGCAGCTGCGCACGGACGTGGTCGCGCACACCGCACGCCTGGGCCCTCGCGCCGGGGCGGGCCGCGGCGCGGATGTGACGACGCTGGCGACCACGGGCATTGAGAATCTCCGCCCCTACCTGGTGGGGTATGTCCCCAAGCTCCTGCTCACCTGCACCGCCACTCCCCTGGTCCTCGTCGCCCTGGTGCTGCTGGATCTCGATTCGGCGCTGATCGCCCTGGTGACTCTGCCGCTGATCCCGATCTTCATGATCCTGGTGGGGAAGATGACGCTGGGCCGCTCCGAGCGACTGCTCGCGGATATGCGCACCCTGTGGGCGCAGATGCTGGACCTCGTGGAGGGCCTGCCCACGCTGAAGGCTTTGGGGCGCGAACGCGGACCCGAGCGGATCATTCACCGGCTCGGCGAACGCCATCGTGGCTCGACCATGGGATCGCTGCGCTACGCCTTCCTGTCCTCCTTCATGCTGGAGTTCCTGGCCACGCTGTCGGTTGCGCTGATCGCGGTGCACATCGGCCTGCGCCTGGTGTTCGGCGAGATGGAGATCGGCCCGGCGCTCGCGGTGCTGGTGCTCGCCCCGGAGGTGTATCTGCCGCTGCGGCAGGTGGGCCAGCAGTACCACTCCTCCACCGACGGGCTCGCGGCGGTCAACGCCGCCTTCGCGGTGCTCGAGGAGGAGGGGATGGCCGACGGGACCGTGCCCGCCCCGGACCTGCACCAGGTCACCATCGCACTGCAGGAGGTGAGCGTCCGCTCCCGCTCCGGCTGGGCCCCGCACCGCATCTCCGGTCAGATCCGGCCTGGGCAGATCACCGTCCTCGCCGGGCCCAGCGGCTCCGGGAAGACGACGCTGCAGCAGGTCCTGCTGGGGCTGCTTCCCCCCGATCACGGCAGCGTGGCCCTGCGCGCAGCAGACGGCACCGAGCTGCCGATCGCCGAGGTGGAGCGCCGCTCCTTCTGGGATCAGGTGATCTGGCTGCCGCAGCGTCCGGTGCTGCGGCCCGGTACTCTGCGTGAGCTGCTGCTCGAGGTCCGGCCAGCGGCGAGCGAGGAGGAGCTCGCCGCGGCGGCGGCCCGCACGGGCCTGGATCAGGTGATCGCCGAACGCGGCTGGGAGGCGCAGCTGGGCCGGGGCGGGCAGGGGCTGTCGCTGGGCGAACGCCAGCGGGCGGCGCTCACCCGGGCGCTGCTGTCCGAGGCGCCGCTCGTGGTGCTCGATGAGCCCACCGCACACCTCGACGGCGGCACGGAGGACCTCGTGATCGAGCTGCTGCACACCCTGCGCGCCCAGGGCCGCACCATCGTGCTGGCCGCCCATCGCGAGTCCCTCGTGGAACTCGCCGATGCGGTGATCGAGGTGCGCACCGCCGCTGCTGCCGAGGAGGTGTCCCGATGAGCCCGCTCGCCGCCGTCATGAGCGCGATGGAGATCCCGCGCTCCCGCCTGCTGGCCGCCGTCGGCGCGGCCGTCGCGACCCTCGCGGCGAGCTTCGCCCTGGCCGCCGTCTCCGCGTGGCTGGTGACCACCGCGTGGACCCGCCCGCCGGTGCTGGATCTGACGGTGGCGACGGTCGCGGTGCGGGCGCTCGGCGTCTCCCGCGGCGCGTTCCGCTGGCTGGACCGCATGCTGTCCCATGACGTCGCATTGCGCGGCGTGGTCTCGCTGCGCACCGGGCTGTTCACGGCGCTGGCTCGCCGGGATGGCGATGCGATCTCGCGCCTGCGCCGCGGGGACCTGCTGGCACGCCTGGGCGATGATGCGCAGGAGATCGCCAACCACATCATCAACGCCGTGGTCCCCGCACTCGTGAGCGTGGTGATGACCCTCATCGTGACGATCACGCTGCTGCCGATCTCCTGGATCGCGGCGCTCGCGATGCTGGCGTCCCTCGTGGTCGCCGGGGTGCTCGCGCCGGTGGCGGCGCTGCGTGCTGCGGCGCTCGCGGAGGACGCTGTCGTGGAGCATCGCACCCAGGTGACCGCGCAAGCCCTGGACACGGTGGACGATGTGTCCGTGCTGCGCGTCCAGGGTCGGCTCGAGAGCACTCTCGCGGAGCTTCACGCACAGCAGTGCGCGCATGACGCGGCGATGGACCGCGCTGCCCTCCCGTCGGCCCTCGCCGCGGGAACGGTGCCGCTGGTGATGATCCCCGCCCTGCTGTCCTCGGTGCTGGCCGCCGGACCGCTGTGGACGCAGGGCATCCACCCGGCCGGGCTGATCGGCATCCTGCTGCTGCTTCCGCTGTCCTCCTATGAGGCGGCGCAGAACCTGCCCGCCGCCGCCTCGCAGCTGGCGCGCTCCCGCGCCGCTGCCCGTCGTCTGGTCGCCACCGCCGGGACGCCCGACCCGCGGGCCGTCACCAGTGAGGCGGAGCGCCGCGCGGCCTCCCGGGGCTTCACGAGCAGCCTGGTGCGCGCCACCTGGCAGGACTACACGGCCGGCGGCATCGGGGAGCGCGGGCAGGACGTCGAGGACCAGGATCTGGAAACCGCCGCGACACCGCTGCGAGCAGACGCGGACAACAGCGACGGTCATCCTGCAGGTGCAGTGAGCGCTGAGCCGCTGCCTACCCCGCACCTGCGCGCCCGGCATCTCACCGCCGGATGGGCGCCCGATGCCCCACGCGTCGAGAACCTCGAGCTGGATCTGCCGCCCGGGGGGCGCCTGGCAATCATCGGCCCCTCCGGAGCGGGCAAGTCCACGCTACTGGCCACCCTGGCGGGTCTGCTGCGTCCGCTGCAGGGCGAGGTCACGCTCGATGACGCCGATCTCGCAGACCTCTCCCCCACAGAGCAGCGCCGCCGGATCGTCATGTTCGCCGAGGACGCCCATGTCTTCGCCACCACGGTGGCGGAGAACGTGCGGGTGGCCCGCGGTGATGTGACCGACGCCGAGATCGCCGCGGCTCTTGAGGCTGTGGGGCTCGGTACGTGGGTGGAGCAGCTGCCGGAGGGTCTTGCCACGGTGCTGGGGCCCGACGGGACGACGGTCTCCGGCGGGGAACGTCGGCGCCTGCTGCTGGCCCGCGCCGTGGTGCGCTCTGCGCCCATCACGCTGCTGGATGAGCCCACCGAGCATCTGGATCCCGAGCTCGGTGATGCGCTGCTGGGTCGTCTGCTGGGCCCTTCGTCCGATCCGCTGCTCCCCGCCGCCGCTACCGTGGTGGTCGTCACGCATCGCGTGGAGGCAATCCCGCCGGGCACGGCGGTGCTGGACCTCGCCGCGCTGCCCCATCTTGCCTAGAGGACGCCCGATGACCACGACGATTGCCGCCGCCCCGGCCACCGGTGCGCGAGCCCGCCTGCAGGACCTGTGCGCCGCCGTGCTCGCCGGCGGGGAGAGCGAGGACCTGCTGGAGCTGCTGGTCCGCTCGGCCCGCAGCGATCTGGATGCTCGCAGTGCTCTCCTGCTGACGCCGCTCGAGCCGTCCCGCTGGGGCGTGGAGATGGTGGATGGGCCCGATGCCGCTCAGCTGCTCGGTGAGCAGGTGCCCGCCACCTCCGCGATCGGGCGGGGGCTGCGCGATGAGGATGTTGCGGCACTCGAGGCCGTGGAGACGCTCACCATCGGTGAGGAGACCTGCCGGGTGCTCATCGCCGTGATCGACGCGGGCGAGCAGGGCATCGGTCTGCTGACCGCCCTGCGCGCCCAGGATGCCGAGCCGTTCGATGCGCTCTGCCGCGAGCGTCTGGACGCCCTGGCGGGCCTGATCGGCCTGACGCTGCGCCTGCCCACCCTGGGGGCGTCGGCCCAGGTAGACGATGAGCGCTCCCGGATCGCCCGGGACCTGCACGACCTTGCGATCCAGGAGCTGTTCGCCGTCGGCATGGAGCTCGAGAGCCTGGTGGACGATCTGGGCTCCCCCGAGGAGCCGCCCACGAACACGCGGATTCGCACGTCGGTGAAGACCTCGGTGCAGGGGGTCGAGAACGCGGTCGCGCAGATCCGCCAGATCGTGCAGTCGCTGCGCCGCGAGCGACTGGAGGCGACGCTGTCCGAACAGCTGCGCCACGAAGTGGGGCTCGCCACCGCGGGCCTCGGCTTCGTGCCCTCGCTGCGACTACCGCAGGATTCGGCGCACATGGACGCGGAGATCCCGCCGGAGATCGCGGAGGACGTCGTGGCCGTGGTGCGTGAGTGTCTTGCCAACGCTGCCCGGCACGCGCATGCCAGCGCCGTCGCGGTGTCGGTGAGCGTGTTCTCCGAGGGCGTGGACCGGGTGGTGCAGGTGAACGTCTCGGACAACGGCCGCGGGATCGACCCCACGGTGCGTCGCCGCAGCGGGCTGGCGAACATGTCCTCCCGAGCGCGGCGTCACTCCGGGTGGGTCGATGCGATCAACCTCGAACCGGGCACGATGATCTCCTGGCGAGTCACGCTGCCGGTGGAGTGATCAGCGCGTCGGCTCTGGTCGGCGCGTCAGCTCACTTCCAGCCAGCGCGGCGCCGTGCCGCAACCATCGCCGCCACCTGGGTGCGGCGCTGCATGCCCAGGGCCTGCAGGATCACGGTCACGCGGTTCTTCACGGTCTTCTCGGCGATGCCGAGGTTCTCGGCGATCTCGCGATTGGAGTGCCCATCGCCGATGAGCTCGACGATCCGCTGATCCGAGGCGGACAGCTCCGGTCCCTCATCACCACGGTCGGCGGGCCACACCGTGCGGCCCTCATGGACGGCGCAGATGGACTCGACGATCTCCTGCGAGCGGGCGGACTTGAGCATCAGCCCCGCCGCACCGGCGGCGCGGGACTCCCGCAGCGCCGCATCGTCATCGAAGCTCGTGAGCACCAGCATCGTCTGCTCAGGGTTGAGATCCCGGGCCGCATCCATGACGTCGATTCCGGTGCCGTCCGGCAGCTGCAGATCCACCACCAGCACATCGGGGCGGATGGCGGGCAGACGACGCCGCGCCTCGGCGACCGAGGATGCCTCCCCGATGACACGGAGCGCGGGACTGGACTCGATGGCCGTGACAATGCCACGTCGGACCACTTCGTGGTCATCCACCAACATGACGCGGATCGGTCCGGGAGTATCGGTCGCTGTCACGAAGCGTCCTTCCTGAAGTTCGCGGGGGAAAGGGCCCGTCGGGGTTGGCACCGGGGGCAGAAGTGCGAGGAACGCCCCTGGTGGAAGACTCGTCGCAGCAATCTACCGCACCGCAGGCACGGCTGCCCCTCCCGGCCGTACGCAGACAGCGAGCGGGCGAAGTAGCCACTGCGCCCGTCGACGTTCACGTAGAGGGCATCGAAGCTGGTGCCGCCCACGGCCAGGGCCCGTTCCATGACCTCCGCCGCAGCACGCAGGATGTTCAGCGCGCGCCGCTGCGTGAGGGCCGCACCGGGGGTGTCGTGGCGGGTGCGGGCGCTCCACAGCGCTTCATCGGCGTAGATGTTACCTATGCCGGACACGATCTCCTGGGCGAGCAGCAGGGACTTGATGCCGGCGCGGCGCCGACGCAGCTCGCGGGCGATCGCGGGCAGATCCGCAGCGGGGTCCAGCAGATCGCGGGCCACATGCGCGAGGTCCACGGGCAGCAGGTCATCGGGGCTGTCCGCAGCGGCTGGTCGGCCATCGGCAGTGGGTGCGAGATCGGTGGCCCACAGCCCGCCGAACAGCCGCTGATCCACCAGGTCGATGCGGGCACCGTCGTCCAGATGCATTGAGAGCCGACGGTGGCGCAGCTCCTGGGCGGCGTCATGCGCGGCAGTGGTGATGCGCAGCTGGCCGCTCATGCCCAGGTGGCCCATCAGCGCTTCACCGGTTTCGGCCCCATCGGCCTCCTGCAGGCGCCACCACAGGAACTTTCCGCGCCGCACCACGGCGGCGAGGCGGCGCCCTTCGACGGCGGCGCGCAGTCGGTCCACTCCCCCGCGCTGGCGGCGGATGATCCGCTCATCCAGCACCTCGAGGGAGGTGACGGTGCGGCCGACGGTGCGGGGCACGAGGCCCCGTCGGACCACTTCGACCTCGGGCAGCTCGGGCATGGGTCAGCTGCCCGGCAGCAGGGATTCCCCGCGCTCGGCGAGGATGCCGCGCACGGCGTTCTGGGCGGCGGCGAGCTCGGCGTCCTTCTTCGAGGCGCCCTCACCGGTGGCGGAGACGATGCCCTCGATGCTCACGTGGGCGGTGTAGGTCTTGGCGTGCTCGGCTCCGGATTCGCTGATGCGGTAGACGACGCTGCCGCCTTCCGCGGCGGCGATCTCCTGCAGGCGGGTCTTGAAGTCGTAGCCGGTGGCCAGGAACTCTTCGGAGCTCAGCAGCGGCTCCAGCAGATCCAGCACGAAGCGGCGGGACACGTCCTGCCCGAGAGCAAGGTGGACGCTGCCGATCACGGCCTCGGTGGTGTCGGCGAGGATCGAGGGTTTGGAGCGTCCACCGGTGAGGTCCTCGCCGCGGCCGAGCTTGACGTAGGCCCCGAGGTCCAGGCGGCTGGCGACGACGGCGAGGGCGCGGGTGCTGACGGTCGCGGCGCGGCGGCGGGCGAGCTCACCCTCGGTGAGCGTGGGGTAGCTGGCGTAAAGGTGCTCGGTGACGGCAAGCTGCAGCACCGCATCGCCCAGGAACTCCAGGCGCTCGTTATGCGGGATGCCGTCGTGCTCATAGGAGTAGGAGCGGTGGATCAGCGCGAGGTCCAGCAGCCCGGATTCGCGCAGGTCGACGGCCTGCCCGGCGTCCAGCGGAAGCTTCTCGAGCAGCCCCGCGGGGTCGGCGGCTTCGGTGGCGCGGCGACGGCGGGCCATCAGGCGTCCTGCCCGGGGCGGTCGGTGCTGTTCGTGTCAACCGCGTCCGTGCCCTCAGTGGGCTCGGGGTCCGTGCCCTCGGCGCTGTCGTCGGAGTTGGCGAAGAAGCCCTGGAGGGCGGCGAAGCGGCCGTCGATCACCTCGTGCTCGTGCTCCGGGTCTTCCTCCATGCGGAAACCGCACTGGGAGCACAGACCCGGGCAATCGGGGCGGCACAGGGGGCGCTCCTCGGCGTCCATGGCGAGGCTGTCGCGCACGAGCGGACCCAGCGGCGCTTCATCGTCCTCGAGCAGGGCGGTGTCTTCCCGCTCCTCAGCCGGGACCTTCTCGGGGTACATGAACAGCTCGCCGATGCGGGCGGTGACGTCCTGGTCCACGGGATCCAGGCAGCGGCTGCATTCGCCTTCGAGGTGGCTGCTGACGGTGCCGTGGACGTAGATGCCTTCGACCACGGATTCGAGCTCGGCCTCGACGGTGATGTCGGTGCCGGTGGGGACGGTCATCGCGAGGCTGCCGATCTGTTCATCACCGGGCGCGGGCACGGAGCGCTCCACATGGCGGTGCGTGCCGACGCGGCCGACGAGGTCGACGACGTCCAGGCGCAGAGCCTGGTCGAGTTCGGTCGGGGCGGGGGTGTCGGTGGTCATCGGGTCTCCTTCAGGGAAGGGGTGCAGATCAGGCTGAGGCGCTGGCCCGCGGACGGGAGTTGGGGCGCTGGTCGCCGATGGGGGTCAGGGGTGGGTGCGCAGCGCATCGAGGGATGCGGCGGGCAGCAGGTCGCTCACGTCTCCGCCGAGGCTGTGAACCTCGCGGACCAGGGAGGATGAGATGTGGGCGTATGCGGCGTCGGTGAGCAGGAAGATCGTCTCGATGCCCGCGAGGTGGTGGTTCATGCGCACCATCGGCTCTTCGTAGGCGAGGTCAAGCTGGGAGCGCAGTCCTCGCACGACGGCACCGGCTCCGACCTCGCGGCAGAAGTCCACGAGCAGGCCGCGCGGCAGGGTGCGGACCTCTGCGTGCGCGGCAAGATCCTCCGTCGCGAGGGTGCGCTCGATGGCGGTGGTGCGCTCGTCGATGCTCAGCAGGCTCTGCTTGGAGGGGTTGTGGGTGACGGCGATGATCACGCGGTGCCCCAGTGCGACGGCCCGTCGGGTGAGGTCCAAGTGCCCCAGGGTGAAGGGGTCGAAGGAGCCGGGCAGGACGACGGTGCTCATACCGCCACTGTAGTGCGGGCGCGGCGTATCGACTCTCAGGCGAGTTGCACGGTCACCTCGTGGTTCCCGTCCTCGTCGATGTCGCCGATGCTGAGAGTTCCTAGCTTGCCAACGAGCTGGCCAGTGCCGGATCCGGGGGCGATGACGTAGCTCAGCTGGGGCTCGCCCCCGGCCATGGTGCCGAGCTGTAGGAAGGTCAGGGTGCCGACGCGACCGGCGATAGTGCCCTCGAAGGTCTCGGTGGCGACGTACCCGGCATCGCCCGTGGCGGGATCTCCGGCGGTGGTCATAGTGCCGTGGGAGGTGCCGGTGAGGTCGCCGCTCCAGGTCTTGGCGAGATCGAAGCGGGCGGCGGAACCGGGGATGGGGTCGGCGGGAGTGAGCTGGACGGTGAAAGTGGCGCGCAGCGTAGTCGTCATGCGGCCAGTATGTCGGGAAAGGCGGGAGGTCGGCTAGGGGGCAGAGCCTGAGAGCCATGCAGGTGAGGCGCAAGGGGCGTGAGCGGTGCGGGACTGCTGGGACAAGCCCGCCCAGCTGGTTCCGCGGACGGTACTCAGGCGACCGGCCGCGCGCATACTGCAGGTGGCCGGTCGTCAGAGTGCCGTTCGTGGATGGGGTCGACGGGGTCGCGGTCATGGGGCACGCAGTTCAGGTGCGTGTGGGCAAGCGGGAGCGGTGCCGCCAGTAGGGAGCGGTGCTCTCAGTACGGCGGATGCTCGGGATCGTAGAGTGGGGCAGCGGGGCTGGGTGGGTCTGCGGATGCTCCGTCACTGCCTGGTTCACCCGTCACCGAACCGCCCTCGTCATTTCCTGCCCCAGATCCGCTCGCCTCGTCTCGGCTCGCCTCTCCTCGTGCTCGGCGGTGGGCGTCTTCCTCGCGTTCGAGGTAGGAGTTCCACACGACCCGCAGGTGGTCGCCGAGCTCGCGGGTGACGAGGTCGGTGTTGCGTGTGGTCTCGGTCAAGGGGCGGCTGCGCCCGCGGGTTCGGGCGGTCCAGGTGGTCACTCCGGTGTTGGGGTCGCGGATCGGGTCGATGAGCCCGAGGGTTTTGAGCCGGTGGTGGCTGTAGCAGAGCCGGTGGAGGTTCTCCGGGCTGGTGGCGCCTCCGCGGTCGGGGTGAGCGTGGTCGAATTCTTCGATGTGGTCGGTTTCGCCGCTGGTGGTGACGATGGTGCTGCAGCCGGGGACTGCGCAGATCGGGTCGATCTGCCGCAGCAGCTCCTGCATCGACCGACTGACCTGATAGGTCTTCGCTGCCCGCGGCAGGAACGAACCGTCCACGGGATCGGTCAGCACCCGGTGGAACACCGGGGCGTTCACCACGAGGTCACGGGCCATGGCGGGTGGGATCGGATGCGTCCCATCCACCTCACCCGGAGCCTCGGACTGACCGAGCAGCGTCATCACGGGCACGGTGACGTTGATGCGGAACCCGGACTCCGGCACCTCAATACCGTCGGTGCCGAAGGCGGTGCGGGTCAGGATCGCGTAGCGCAGCGCCGCGAGACTCATCGGCCTGCCGGTTTCGGCGACAGTGCCGAACACGTCGAACGGAACAGAGACGGGGCTCAACGACGAGGCGGGGCCAGCCTCCGCCAGCGCCTGTCGTTGCGTGGTCTGCACCGCCCTCGCGGCGGCGTCGAGTCGGTGGCCGAGTGCGGTGATCTCCGGGACGGGGCCGGTGACCTGCAGGCAGGCGGTGCCGTCCATGTCGGGGGAGGTGAACACCTCGACATTGCGCTGCTGGGTGGGATGCTCCTGCTGCAGGCCCGCACCGAACCATGCGATGAGCATGCGTAGCTCGCGGTAGAAGCGGTTCACGTCGATCCCGGCGAGGTCCCATTCCGCGACCCGGTCATCAACCTGACGGCGCTGCTCAGGCTCCAGGCGACGGGTCGAGCGGATCAGCCACTCGAACCACTCCACCGGCAACACCCCACCTGCGACGAGATCCAGGCAGAGGGGCAGATCACGGGTGGCCTGGACGGCGTCGCGCAGCTTCCCCTCCGCGCGCCCCACCTTGGAACGCAGACCAGCTGCAGCGATCAGACAGTTGACCGCCAGCTCATCCGCCTCACCCGGGTGGTCATCATCCACGGTCCACAGCAACGCCAGGTCCCGGACCTCCTCCGCATAGAGAGTGCCGGCGAGACGGCGGCGTTCCTGCACCCGGACCATCAACTGAGCTTCATCGCAGTCTGCTTCTGAGCCGGAGCGCACCGCGGCCATCGCAGGCGTCGTCGCACCCCGCCCGCGAATGATCCTGCGCGGCGGGCCAGCGGGAGTGGGTGCCGCATTCTTCCCGCGCCCGCCCCCACCCGCACGCGGGGCACGCGCTGGCCCCTCGCCGCGGCTCACCGGCCGCGACACACCACTGCCCGGCTGTACATCGTCGAGTCCCATCACGCACCCCCTTTCCGAGCGCCACATCGAGCCTTTCCGAACACCTCCATGATCCCATCCAAATCCCACTCATGGAAGGCCTCACGGCAAATGTGGATAAACCCCCGCTGTGGAGGAACGGTCGCGGCGCCCCTCCACACCTCACGGCGAATTCACCGCGGGACACAGACCACCATCCACAGCTATACCCAGAGGCTGCACACGTATCCACACCTCGCACCTCGTCTGTCGGACCCGTGTGATAGTGCAACGAAGCACCCCTCACCAACACATCACCACCCTTTTGAAAGCGTGACTTCGCAGAGCCAATGCGCCCTATACCGGGCGCCTCCGTCGCAAATTCTGCATTTCAACTAGCCCGCCAGGGCGCCACAGATTGACGGGTCGATTCAGCTCTTCGGCCCCGGCAGCGTGCTGTCGCTCAGCACCTCCCCACGCCCCGGGCTGTCGCTGAGCTCTCGCCAGCGCCCCCCACCTCCGCGCTACTGCCCAGTCCTCCCC
>NZ_JALLAL010000040.1:0-27212 GCF_023062615.1 Brachybacterium sp. Marseille-Q7125
ATGTCCATCGCGTCGTGGAGCATCTGGCGGGCGGTCAGGCCGCCCTGCTCGGGGCGGCCGCCGTAGTGACCGAAGCTGAGGAATCCGAAGGCTCGCATGAGACAAGCCTAGCCCGGGTGGTTGAAAAATTGATGAATAGTGTCGGAGCAGGGTGAGGGGATGCCGGGTGGGGTGGCTCATGCCGGGAATGCTGCCGCCGCCGTCGAGCGGCGGTCGCGCAGGTGCCTCCAGCACCCGGCAAGAGCGCCGAGCACGGCGATGCTCAGCAGCGCCAGCCCGGGGCCGGGGAGCCGGCCGCTGAGCCCGTCCTCGAGGAGGAACTCGAGGGCGAATAGCCAGTGCAGCACCACCAGCAGGGCCAGTGGCACCGTGAGCAGAGCCAGCAGTAGAGCGCTGAGGCGCCGTGGGCGCAGCGCCGCGGTCACCGCGAGAACCACCACGAGCGGTGCAGTGAACACCCACAGCAGATGCGGGACACCATCGTGCAGGCGCGCGGCGGCCGGCAGGAGCTCCAGATGCGTCCCGTCCTTGTGGAACGGGGTCCACCACAGCGGCGCCCCCAGTCCCACCACGGCAGTGACAGCGGAGATCAGCGAGGCGATGCCCACCCTGCGCCCTCCACGCGCCCCTTCACGAGGACCTTCAGGCGGCTCGTCCCGCAGCTCCGGACCGGAGCCCGGCGCCAGCAGCGCCGCCGCCGCCAGCAGCACGGATCCGAGCAGCACGGGAATGAAGAAAAGGGTCGGCGCCCCCACAGCCCTGCCACCCCGCCACTGCCCGTCGGCACCCTGTCCGTCCCACATGAAGACCATCGCCGCGGGCTGGATGACGATGAGCACCGTCAGCACCGCATGCGCCGCCGCCAGACCGGCCCACAGCGCCCCCGGACCGCGGGAGCGGCGGGTGTACGCCACAAGGGCCAGCAGCGCGGGCAGGAGCAGCAGCCAGACCAGCACCAGCACTGCCGAGATTGGGTGCAGGAACGCATCGGTGAGCGCGATCAGCGGTTCCGCGGCCACGGGGCCGCCCACGTAGATCCATGCCGGGCCGAGCAGGCTCAGCCAGGGCAGGACGGTGGCGAGGGTCGCGAGCAGGGCGGGGGTGTGCCGTCTCATCGTTCGCGCGCTTCCTCACGCTGTCGCGCGAGGTCCTCCGGGGTGGCCTCCTCCACCCCCTCGGCTCCGGCATCTCGGGCGTCGGTCTCCACAGGCTGGTTCCGCACCTGCTCCGGGGTCATCCCGAGGAAGTTCACGTCATCACTCCTGCGTCGGGGGCACCGGCGGGGCCGGCGCTCATGGCGTGGTCGCGCGTGTATCGCCTCAGTTTA
Source organism: Brachybacterium sp. Marseille-Q7125 (assembly GCF_023062615.1). Lineage (NCBI taxonomy): Bacteria > Bacillati > Actinomycetota > Actinomycetes > Micrococcales > Dermabacteraceae > Brachybacterium > Brachybacterium sp. Marseille-Q7125. The sequence goes on from NZ_JALLAL010000040.1 coordinate 1,328, forward strand.
TGGAGAGTCGGGGGCTGTGGCGATGGGGAGAATTCCCGTTCAGCCACGATGCCGCAGCGTTCAGATCCGCGCGAGCGTGGAGCCGGGCACGAACTCGCCGGGGAGCACCTCGTGGCGGACCTCCCGCCGTTCGGGACCGGTGCTGCCGGGCGGGCCCTCACCCGCATCCTCCGCGGCGATGAGCAGCTCGCCCATCCGCGCCACTGCGCGTTGCACCACCTGCGCCACGGGCAGACGCACGGTGGCGAGCCCCAACAGGTCCAGGCCATCGCCCATCCCGTCGAACCCCACCGCGGAGACGTCCTCGCCGATCCGCACCCCGCGTGCGGCGGCGGCGCGCAGAAGATCCAGCGCCACATAGTCCACCGGGCAGACGATGCAGCTCAGCTGCTCCGCCTCGGCCAGGTCCAGGGCCCGCACCACCCCGTCGGCCTCCGGCAGCAGCTCCACCTCGCGGGTGGCGACCCCCAGCTCCGTGCAGCGCGCCAGCAGGCTGCGCACCCGCAGATCGAACACGCGCGAGTACAGTACCGGGGCGCGCAGCACCGCGATCCGTCGGTGCCCGCGCGCGTGGATCTGCTCGGCCATGAGCCGGCCGTGCGTGGCCTCGTCGTAGCTGACCGAGTCGATCAGCGGATGCGCATTGGGGCGACCGACGATCATCATCGGCACCGAGCTGACGGTCTCCACGAGGTCCTCCGCCGCCGTGACCCCGGTGCCGATGAACACGCCGGCCACGCGCTGGCCCAACAGGCGGTGCAGTCCCTCGACCTCCGCGGTGCCGTAGTCGTGGCGGAAGGCGGTGACGGAGATGAGGGTGCGCCCGGCGTCCTCGACCGCCCGATGCATCTCCGCGTGCAGATGCCCGTAGGCGGGGTTGGTGGCATCGCGGATCAGCAGACCGAGCTGCCGACCGTGGCGCTGCGCGAGTCCGCTGGCCACGAGGTTGTGCACGTAGCCGAGGCGCTTGGCGGCCTCATGCACGGTGATCAGGGTGTCTGGAGAGACGCGCTCGCCCTTGTTCTGGAACACCCGCGAGACCGTGGAGCGGGAGACCCCCGCGGCGCGGGCCACGTCCTCCATCGTCGGCTGGCGAGCCATCGAGCAATACCTCCCAGATGCATAAGTCGCCGCACGATAACCCTCCTCAGTGGCGGTCCCGGCGTCCCGACGGTGACGTGCGGGTGAAGACTCCCGGTCACCGGCTCGCGCGGCCCAGAGCCGACGCTGAACAGCGAATGAACATGTGATGGCAATGTGCCGAACACCAGGCCGACGGACGGAAAACTCACGCCCGTTCACACCATCGGGCGACATTGTGGGAGCGCTCCCACCTGCGGTGACAGATGGCGTTCATAGCCGGTTCACCTGCACCGATGCCTTCTTGGCGGAGCGGCGGCCGACGGCCTACGGTCTCGGTGACGGCAGCGCATGCGCCCCCTCGGTCCCGTGCATCGGTCCCGTGAGCGGCTCGGCCTGAACCCGCGAGCGACCCGGACTGTGCATCCCGGGATCGTCCCCGAGGCCTGTGCTCGCCGCCGTCGCTGCTACAGACCACCCCGCCGTGATCCCCACGGGCTCGACCACCGCACGCTGGGAGCGCTCTCATGACCACCACCGTCCGCACGCACTCGCGTCGGCGATCCACCACCGCCGCCGCGGGTGGCCGGGACGCCGCGTCCAGCACCCACGCCACGGGGAGCACGGCCACCGGTGATGCCCGCACCGCCGATGGCTCCGGGTCCACCGGCGTGGTGACCGCCGAGCAGCGCCGCCGCTCCCCGCAGCGCCGCCGCCGTGTGCGCCGGGACGCCCTGCTGTTCGCCGCGCTCATCGCCCCGAACCTCATCGCGATCCTCGTCTTCTCCTACTACCCGGCGATCTACAACGTGGGTCTGAGCTTCTTCGAGTGGGACTTCGTGGCGCCCTCGCCGGAATGGGTGGGCACCGAGAACTACACCGACCTGTTCACCGATCCCAAGTTCGGCCGCATTCTGCTGAACACGCTGATCTTCACTCTGGTCAGCGTGTTCGGGTCGATCATCGGCGGGATCCTGCTGGGGAGCCTGCTGGCCACGAAGCTCCCGCTGACCGGCTTCGCCCAGACCATGGCCTTCGCCCCGCACATGCTGCCCGGCGCCGCCGTCGGCACCCTGTGGCTGTTCATCTTCGACCCGAACTACGGGCTCTCGCGCTGGCTGTTCTCGCTGGTCGGCATGGCATCTCCGGACTGGACCACCACCTCGGACTGGTCGCTGTGGGCGATCACCATCGCGTATACCTGGCAGCGTCTGGGCTTCGTCACCGTCATCTGCTACACCGCGATCCTGGACCTGCCCAAGGACCTGTATGAGGCCGCCGCCCTCGACGGTGCGCACGGCTGGAACCTGTTCCGTTACCTGACGCTGCCTCTGCTGAGCCCGATCACGTTCTTCCTGTCCATCACAGGTGTCATCTCCGCCGCGCAGGCGTTCGACATCATCTCGATCATGACCGGCGGCGGGCCGGGCATCTCCTCCTCGACCCTGAGCTGGATGGTCTACGAGGAGGCCTTCAAGAAGTTCGACATCGGCTCGGCCTCCGCGGCCGCCACCGTCCTGCTGGTCATCCTGCTGGTCCTCACGTACATCCAGGTCCGTGTGGGAGAGAAGAAGGTGAACTACGACTCATGAGCACCCACGCCACCGTCAACGCGCCAGGGACCGCCGGAACCGCCGAGGCCCCACGTCAGTACCGCCGGGCCCGCGGCCCGCATCGGCCCGCCTGGCAGACCGCGCTGTTCATGGTCGGGATCATCGGCATCATCGCCATCTTCTTCGTCCCGCTGTACTGGCTGTTCTCCTCGGCCTTCAAGCCGCGGGACGCGATCTACACGTGGCCGCTGCAGTGGATCCCCACCGCGCTCACCCTGGACAACTTCGCCGAGGCCTGGTCCACAGCGCCCTTCGACCGCTTCTTCCTGAACTCCATCATCACCACCCTGGTGGGCACCGGACTGGAGATCACGCTGGCGATCCTGTGCGCCTACGCCTTCGCCTTCGTCGAGTTCCGTTACAAGAAGATCGTGTTCGTGCTGATCATCGCGTCGATGATGCTGCCCGGCCACGTCACCCTGATCGTCAACTACATCACCGTGGCGAACCTCGGGTGGCTGAACACCTACCAGGGTCTGATCCTGCCCGGTATCGCCAGCGCCTTCGCCATGTTCCTGCTGCTGCAGCACATGCGCACCATCGACGCGGACATCATGAAAGCCGCAGAGATCGATGGGGCGGGGCACCTGCGCCGGATGACGACCATCGCCATTCCGCTGTCCACGCCGATGATCATCACCGCCACCCTGATCGTGATGGTCGGCAAATGGAACGAGTACGTCTGGCCGCTGATCGTCACCAGCACCACGAACATGCGCACCCTGCCCATCGGCCTGCTCTTCCTGCGCAGCCAGGAGGGCTACTCGAACTGGGGCGCCATCATGGCCGGCACCGTCTTCGTGTCGCTGCCGATGCTCGTGCTCTTCTTCCTCGGCCAGAAACGGATCATCGGCGGTCTCGCCGCCGGTGCCCTGAAGTGACCCTGCCCTCTGACTGAACATCGCCGCCTCACGGGGCATGTGCCCCTGTGCCGGCCCTGCCCCGCCGCCCTGTCCCACCTCGACCTCGATCCCACGACCCGCCCCGATCGCACCTTCCCAAGGAGATGTCCATGACCAGCCCCCGTTCCTTCTCCCCGTCGCGTCGCAGCATCCTGACCGCTCTCGGCCTCGGCGCGGCCGGTGCTTCCCTCGCCGCCTGCGGCGCCCCCAACGGCGGCAGCGCGGAGGACGCTGACCAGCCTGTCCGCGACGGCTTCAGCCAGGCCGACATCACCGTGCCCGATGAGTACAAGGACCGCACCCCGATCCTGTTCTGGGCGCCCTTCACCGGCGACCTCCTCGAAGTCCTCAACGGCCTGTTCACCGCCTTCAACGAGTCTCAGAACGACATCGTCGCGGTCGCTGAGTCCGTGGGCGGCTACGCCGATCTGAACCAGAAGTTCACCGCCGCGCTGCAGGCCCGCACCGTGCCCGACATCGTCTGCTTCCCAGAGATGCAGTGGCTGCAGTTCTACTTCTCCGGCGCGCTCGCCCCGCTGGACGGCTACTTCGATGACGAGTGGAAGCTCGACAACTACATCGACAACTACACGCCCGAGTGCAGGGCCGCGGACCAGACCTACCTCGTGCCGTTCGCCCGCTCCACCCCGCTGTTCTACTTCAACCGCACCCGTTACCAGGAGCTCGGTCTGCCGGAGGAGGGCCCCGAGACCTGGGAGGACCTCGCCGAGTTCGGCAAGGAGCTCTCCAGCATCAAGGTCGAGGGACGGCCGCTGAGCGCGCTGGCCTTCTCCACCGACGATGCCTGGTTCTCGCAGGCTGATATCTGGGGCTTCGGCGGCCGCAACAGCGACGACGACTTCAATGTCACCATCGACGGCGATGCCGGGGTCGAGTGGCTGGAGTTCCAGCGCAAGATGATCCACGAGGACAAGGTCGCCTACATGGCCAAGTCTGCTGGCACCGACTTCGAGTCCGGTGTCGCCGCCGGCAAGCGCGGCTCGACCGCAGGCCTGACCGGCACCACGAAGGCGGTTGGCGACAAGTTCGAGGTCGGCACCGCCTACATGCTCGCCAAGGAGGGCCAGGAGAAGGCCGTGCCGACCGGCGGCTCCGGGCTGTCGATCGTCCGCGCTGATTCGAAGGACCGCCAGGACGCCTGCGCTGAGCTGTTCCGCTTCCTGGGCACGCCCGAGAACTCCGCGACGTGGCACATCGGCACCGGCTACGTGCCGATCGTCAAGGCTGCCCGCGACACCCAGGAGGTCAAGGACCTCGTGGCAAAGGACCCCAACTACGAGGTGGCCCTCAACCAGCTGGAGATCGCCCGCACCGCCGATTACACCAACTGGTTCCAGTCGGCGGTCACGGAGATCGCCACGGCCGTCGCACAGGTGCATGGTGATGGCACCGACCCCAAGACGGCGCTGGGCTCCATCAAGGATTCCCTGCAGGAGATCCTCGACGACAACCGCGAGGACATCGAGAAGATCGGCTTCGAGAGGATCTGAGCATGAGCAAGCTCGCCACGAGCGCATCGGACGTGCCCAGCTCTGGCACCTCAGGCGCCCCCGGCACGGCCGGTGTACGGCCCGACCGTCGCATCCCGCAGCTGGTGGGCCATCGCGGCGCTGCTGCGGTGGAGCCGGAGAACACCCTGCTCTCCTTCCGTCGCGGTGTGGCCGACGGGTCCGCGTGGCTGGAGTGCGATGTGCACCTCAGCGCCGATGGTCGAGACGTGATCATCCACGACGCCACCATCGACCGCACCGCGCAGGAGAACTCCCCGCTGCGCACCGGTACCGTCGCCGAGCTCACCCGCGAGCAGCTGGACCGTGTGCTCGTGGGCGGCGACCAGCACATCCCCACCCTGGATGAGGTGCTCGATGCCGCGGTGCGGCCTGACGGCACGCGGGTGCCGCTGCTGGTGGAGATCAAGGCCCCGGCGGCGATCGACCTTGTGCTGGAGATCGTGGGCCGACGGTTCACGCCGGAGGACTTCGCGGCCGATGGCGCGGATGCCTCCGGGCAGCCGCCCGTGACGATCCTGTCCTTCCACGCCGAGCCGCTGGCCGCGGCGCTCGAGCGCGCCCCGTGGATCCCGCGGATGCGCACCACCACGGCGACGTCCCCGGAGTTCTGGCAGTCCGTCCAGCAGCTGCAGGCCACGCAGGTGGGGGTGCGGATCGCCGATGCCCGCCAGGTGGATGTGGAGCGCGCCCGCCAGCTCGGTGTCATCCTGAACCTGTGGACCGCCCGCAGTGAGGAGGAGCTGGAGCGTGCCCTCGAGCTGGGCTGCGACACCATCACGGTGGACGACCCGGCCTGGGCCCGCGAACGGATCACGCAGCGCAGCCGCTGACCGCCCGGCGCGCTCCGCGGCGGCGGCCCCGCTCACCCCTTTCCATCCCCGTGACCCCTTGGAGCACTCGTGACCTCGTCCCTCCCCGCAATCGTCGGCCACCGCGGCACCCCGGAGCAGGCCCCGGAGAACACCCTCGCCTCCTTCCGCCGCGCGATCGCGGATGGGGCACAGCTCCTGGAGTGCGACGTCCACCTCAGCGCCGACGGCCAGGTGGTGGTGATGCACGGTGAGAGCATCGACCGCACCGCCGCTGCGGACTCGCCGCTGCGCAGCGGGTCGCTCAGGGAGCTGACCTGGGAGCAGATCCTTCAGGTGCGCCTGGAAGGTGGGGAGCGGGTGCCGCTGCTGAGCGATCTGTTGGAGATGACTACCGTGCCGGTGTTCATCGAGGTGAAGGTCCCCGCGGCGGCCCGCGCCGTGGGAGAGATCCTCGCGGGACTGCCGGCGGGGTCACCGGCCGCGGCCTCGACCGTCATCTCCTTCCATGCCGAGGCGCTCGCCGAGATCCGCCGAGGCGCTGACGTGCCTGTGTCCTACCTGGTCAAGACCGTGGATGAGGACGCGATCCGTGTGGCCCGAGAGCTGGGCGCGGCAGGGATGGGGCCGGCGATCGACGGGCTGTGCCTCGCCGCCGCCCGTGCCGTCCGCGAGGCGGGGCTGTCCCTGAACCCGTGGACCATCAACACCCCCGAGCAGCTCCAGGTGGCCCTCGCTTGCGGCGCCGACACCATCACGACGGACCGGGCCGCATGGCTGCGGGAGGAGCTTGCCGGGCGGTGACCGGCAGGGGCCTCGGCGTGCGCGAGGGGTGTGTGCAGCGAGGCGGCGCCGCGCCGTACCTGCCGCCGTGAGTGCACCGATCTGTGGCGGAAACGGCACGGATCGGTGTTCTCGACGGCTCCGGCGCGGCGTGGCGGATGAGGCGGATAGTCGCCCAGACCGGCGCCCCGCTCACCCCTCGCGCCACCAGTCATCGAGGATCGATGCCGGGGTGGTGCGCTTGTGCCGAGTGGCAAGGTAGCGGCGCTCGATGAGCTCCGCGGCATCCTGCGCGACCTCGCGGCCCTCGAGGTAGTCGTCGATCGTGTCGTAGGCGATGCCGAGCTCCGCCTCATCGGTCTGCAGCGGCTTATCGTCCAGCAGATCTGCGGTCGGCACCTTCGCCCACAGCGGCTCCGGGGCGTCTAGGTGCTGCAGCAGCTGACGCACCTGGCGCTTGTTCAGCCCGTACAGCGGCAGCACATCCGCCCCGCCATCCCCGAACTTGGTGAAGAACCCGGAGACCGACTCCGCCGCCTGATCGGTGCCGATCACCAGCAGGTCCCGGTCCCCGGCGATCGCGTACTGCACCGTCATGCGCAGCCGCGCCTTGACGTTGCCGCGGTCGAAGTCGCTGAGCTCCCGGCCGCTGGCGGCATCGATCGCCTCGACCAGCGCGCTCGTGCCCGGTTCGATGTTCACCGTGTGCTCCACGTCGGCGGCAACAAAGTCCATGGCCGCGGAGGCATCGGCCTCATCGGCCTGAACCCCGTGCGGCAGACGCACCGCCACGAACGTCGCCTCATGCCCCTCAGAGCGCAGCAGCTCGGCGGCCATCTGTGCGAGGCGTCCGCCGAGCGTCGAATCCACACCCCCGGAGATGCCCAGCACGAAACCCTTCGCCCGGGCGGTGAGCGCGTAATCCGCGAGGAACCGCACTCGGTCGGTGACCTCCTGGGCGGGGTTGATCTGGGGCTTTACGCCCATCTCAGCGATGATCTGTTCCTGCAGCGCATGCATGGCACGAACCTACCCCTCCGCCGGGCGGGAGCCCAGGGGAGGGGCCGACGGGAGGCCGGTCCCGTCATGGCGTGCCACCGGGCTAGCTCACCGCTCGGCCAGCGCGTCGCCGAATGCACCGCCCCCGGGCCCGCGTCAGGCCCGCGCGGGATCAGCCGCCCGTCGGCCCTTCATTGACCACCGTGAGGTCCGCGCCGCCATCACCCATGTCCTCCCCGGTCACGCGCCACTGCACCTCCGGCAGATGCGGGTAGCGGTCATCGACGGGGCGGATGGTGCAGGTGGTCGCCAGGTTCTCGGCGCTCAGCCCGCCGTCGCAGCGCACCTCGATCTCCAGCTGATCGGTGCCTTCTTTGACCTCAGGCGCGGCCTCCCCGAGGATGCTCTCCACGTCCTCGGCCTGGGCGGGCAGGCGCAGCCAGCCGCTCAGCCAGCTGGTGCCGGGGTTCTCGATCTCTGGAATCCGGGCCCCGGTCTCCTCGCCGCCACCATCAGATCCGCCGCCGTCCGAACCGTTCTCGCTGCCCTCATCGGACCCGTCGTCGCCGCCGTCAGACGGCTTAGGCGCAGGCTCGACCGGATCCTCCTGCGTGGGCGCCGGCTTCTCCTCGTCACCCGTGCAGCCGCTCAGCCCGGCGCTCGCCGCGAGCACCACCGCCCCCAGTGCGAGCCATGCCCGCGGTCGCCGTTGCGTCATCCCCATCGCAATCTCCGCTCTCTCCACCCGACCCGCGGCCGGGCCCCCATCGTTCCGCGCTCCCGCACGCCTGTCCAGAACCGCTGGGCATGCGGCAACGATCAGCGGCCGACGGAGGGATCGCCGTCCAGGTCAGCGGGTGAGGCTGCGTCGCTGACACCCCCGCGGGAAACCCGTCCTTTACCGCACCGCGCCCGTCCCCCGGACGTCCCGCGCGCCAGCGGAATGCCGCGCGTACTCTGGGCGGCGTTGTGCCCGAGCGCGAAAGGACCGCGATGAGCGACGTGACCCTGCAAGACATCTATGACCAGGTCCTCCGCCGCAACCCGGGGGAGCCCGAGTTCCACCAGGCTGTGCGGGAGGTCTTCGACTCCCTGGAGTTCATCGAGCAGCGCCACCCTGAGTACCGCGACGCCGGCATTCTGATGCGGATGTGCGAGCCGGAGCGGCAGATCATCTTCCGCGTCCCCTGGGTCGACGATGCGGGGAACGTGCAGGTGAACCGTGGTTTCCGGGTGGAGTACAACTCGGCGCTGGGCCCCTACAAGGGCGGCCTGCGCTTCCACCCCAGCGTGAACCTCGGCATCGTGAAGTTCCTCGGCTTCGAGCAGATCTTCAAGAACTCGTTGACCGGCCTGCCGATCGGCGGCGGCAAGGGCGGCTCCGACTTCGACCCGCACGGCCGTAGCGACGGCGAGGTCATGCGCTTCTGCCAGTCGTTCATGAGCGAGCTGTACCGCCACATCGGCGAATACACGGATGTGCCGGCCGGGGATATCGGTGTGGGTGCTCGTGAGATCGGTTTCCTGTTCGGCCAGTACAAGCGCCTGACCAACAAGTACGAGGCCGGGGTGCTGACCGGCAAGGGCCTGGACTGGGGTGGCTCCCTGGTGCGCAAGGAGGCCACCGGCTACGGTGCCGCGATCTTCGCCGACCAGATGCTGCGGGCGCGCGGCACCTCCTTCGAGGGCCGACGCGTGGGCGTCTCCGGTTCCGGCAATGTCGCGATCTACGCGATCGAGAAGGCGCAGCAGCTGGGCGGCATCGCCGTCACCGCCTCGGACTCCTCCGGCTACATCGTCGACGAGCGGGGCATCGACCTGGAGCTGCTCAAGCAGATCAAGGAGGTTGAGCGCGGGCGGATCCACGAGTACGCGGAGCGGCGCGGCGGCCAGGCCCGCTACGTCGAGGGCGGCTGCGTGTGGGATGTGCCGATGGACATCGCGCTGCCCAGCGCCACCCAGAACGAACTCGACGGCGACGCCGCGAAGACCCTGCTCAGCAACGGGGTGCTGGCGGTCTCGGAGGGTGCGAACATGCCGTGCACCCCGCAGGCCGTGGCCAGTTTCCGCGAGGCCGGCACCGCGTTCGGCCCCGGCAAGGCCGCGAACGCCGGCGGGGTGGCCACGAGCGCCCTGGAGATGCAGCAGAACGCCTCCCGGGACACATGGAGCTTCGAGCACACCGAGAAGCGCCTCACCGAGATCATGACGAATATCCACACCACCTGCCTGGAGACCGCCGAGGAGTACGGCTGCCCGGGCGACTACGTGGTGGGTGCGAACGTGGCCGGCTTCCGCAAGGTCGCCGACGCGATGCTCGCCTTCGGGGTGATCTGACGGCTGACCCGGTGCCCCTCAGTCAGGGGCGCCGGGTCACGTGACGGTCACCGTGATCTCGACCGGCTCCACCGGCGGTTCACGTGTGCCCTTGTCCTGATCGCATCCCTCGACGATCTTCGACCGGGTGCAGTAGAGGACACGGATCGTGGTGCTGCCCGGGCTCGCCCCGGTCACCTCGACGGCGAACTGCGTCTGGGACCCGGGCTCTCCCTCGGAGTTCTCCGCGGTTGGCGATGGTGCTAACGATTGTCGCCGGGGCCTCGTAGGGGGTAGCTACTGCCGGTGCGCGGGCGATGCGCTCAGCGCCCGCCCGCGCGCCACGATGCGTCGGGCCACCCGCACGGTCTGCGCGGCGTAGACGCTGCCGAACAGCACGACGTGCGCGAGCAGGCCGAAGAACAGGTGCGCCGGCAGATCCTCCCGCCAGCCCCGGGGCAGGGGATGCGCCTGCTCGTAGCCGGCGTAGATCTCATCCAGGTGCGGGGCGCCGAACAGGGACAGCATCGCGAGGTCTTCGAGGCGATGCCCACCGTGCGCGGCGGGGTCGATGAGCGTGGCCCCACCCGCGGTCCACAGCACGTTCCCGGCCCAGAGGTCACCGTGCACCCGGGCCGGTGCCTCCCGGCCCTGACCGGCGATGCCGTCGAACGCACCGGCCGCGATCACCGCGATCGCCTCTCGCACAGCGCGGTCACCCTCGGCCCCCATCCGGGGTGCGGCCTGGTCCACCAGGGGCAGCAGCCGGTCCTCAGCCCAGAACACGGCGAAGCGCTCATGCGACCGGGTCGGCACCTCGAAGGGGTCGCTGAGCGGCCCGAAGAACGCGGGGGAAGCCGGAGCCCAGCCGAAGCCCGGCGCTCCCGCATCATGCAGGCGGGCCAGCCCGCGCCCCAGCTCCCGGGCCGCCTGCCCCGTCGGCGCCACCTCCGCCAGATGCTCCAGGTGCAGGCCCTGCTCATCCAAGCCTCGCACCGCCACCACGGGCAGCGCCCCGGGCTCAGCGAGCCAGCGCAGACCCGCCGCCTCAGCCTCCAGATGCCCAGGCGGTGCCGTGGCGGAGTGCTTGGTGAACACGCTCATGCCGCCACCTCCAGCTCCGCGGCGAGGGTGCGGCGCAGCACCGGCAGCACCTGCCGGTGCAGGGAGCGCGTCGCCGCCCGCGCGGCAACATGCACGAGCATCCCGGTGCGCTCATAGGCGGTCCAGGCCCGCATCCGCTCCCGCAGCGCCGCCGTGTCCGCCACTGCATCGGGCACCTCGCCCAGCGCCGCCCGCGCTCGCTGGTACGCCTCCACGAACCCAGCCACCTGCTCCTCGCCGAGCGGCACATACCAGGGCCCGCCATGCACGGCACCGCCGATGATCGCGAGGTCCCGCGCCGGATCATCGGCCTGCGCCCACTCGAAATCGATGAACCCCACCCGTGGCGCGTCCTCGCCCGGCGCAGGTTTCTCCCACAGGATGTTCGTGGCGCACAGGTCACCGTGGCACAGCGCGAAGCCGTCCAACTGCGCGATCTGCTCCTCCACCTGCTCCACCCGCCGCAGCGCCGCGGTGATGAACGGCTCGAGGCCATGCTCGCGCACCACATCCCGGTGCCGGGTGCGCCACTGCTCAGCAGCGGCCTCGACCTCGGCCAGCAGCGATGGGCGTCCCGCTGGCACCAGCGCCCACGGGTCCTCCCCGAGCGTCACCGGGCCCCGGCCGGGCGCGGCCACGAAGTGCAGCTGCGCGAGATGCTCCGCGTGTGCCACCAGGTGCGCGTGCGTCCATGTCCCCGGGGGCGCGGGGGTGCCCGGCACATCGGTGGTCACCACGTACGGGTGGCCGATGGGGCTCGGCGCCGCATGGTCCTGCACGGCCACGGGATCTGGACCCACCCCGGGCGGCAGCAGCGTGAGCGCCGCGATCTCGTGGGCCAGGTCTTGGTGCAGATCCTCCGGTGTCCCGTGGGGGATCCGCACAATCAGCGGGGCGTTGGTCTGCGGGATCACCCGCCAGGCCGCAAAGGTCTCACCCACGCCCGCGAGCGCCACCCGCGCCGTCCCGGACAGCGAGGCGGGCAGCACGCTTTTGTGCAGGCCCGGCAGGCGCACTGGAGATTCGGCGTCCCGCAGCGGCAGCACGAGCGTGCCGTCCTCCCAGGCCGCGGCGAGGCGCTCGCCCATCGCGGGGGAGGCCACGTCCAGTGGGGCAGGGGTCGCAGCGGAGGGGTCGGGGGTCATCTCACTCCTTACGCCGACCCCTCGATCCTACCGAGTCGCAGGTCACCCGGCCGGACGGCCCCGACCGCCGCTACGATGAGCGGCGTCCACCGCATCACCCGCCCCCACAGCCCCCGGAGGTCCCATGGAGCTTGTCCTCCTCGCGATCGCCATCGGTCTGGGCGTGGGCCTGGTGGTGGGGGCGCTCGGTGCCGGCGGCGGCATCCTCGCGCTGCCCGTGCTGGTGTACCTGCTGCGCCAGGATCCGCATGCCGCGGCCGCGTCGAGCCTCGTGATCGTGCTGATCACGGCGCTGGCGAGCCTTCCGCATCATGCGCGGCACGGGAACGTGGACTGGCGCAACGGCCTGGTGTTCGCAGGGGTTTCGACGGTGGGCGCCGTGGCAGCGTCGCGGCTGTCGGTGCTGCTGGATGGGCAGCTGCTCATGACCCTGTTCGGGGCGATGCTGGCCCTCGTGGCGGTCGCGATGCTGCAGCGCGGATTGCGCACACGCGGGCAGGAGCGGGTGCTGCGCGAGACCCGTCGGCGCCGCGCGGAACACGAAGATCCGGTTGCCCACCACGATGACCCGGTGCTGGATCAGCCCGGCCCGGACACCGTGGAGATGGCCGATGGGATCCAGCACCATCACGGCGAGCCGGATATCCCCACCTCACCGCCGCCCCCGGCGAGCCCCCGCCTCTCGCTCGTCGCCCTCACCGCCACGATCACCGGGTTCCTCACCGGCTTCTTCGGGGTGGGCGGGGGTTTCATCGTGGTGCCGATGCTGGTGATCGCCCTGGGCCTGGCGATGCGCCGCGCCTCCGGCACGAGTCTGCTGGTGATGATCGTGGCGACCATCGTGAGCCTGCTGGCGCGCGTGGGGACCGAGGTGCAGATCGACTGGGGCGTGACCCTCGCGTTCGCGGTCGCCTCCGCGGTGGGCGGGGTGATCGGCGGGCCGATCTCCGCGAAGGCCCGCGCCTCCACGCTCACCCTCATCTTCGCCGCGCTGCTGGCCGGGGTCTCCGCGGTGACGCTGTTCCAGACCCTCACCGGCTGACCGGCCCCGTACAGCCCTCGGGGTTCAGGCCCCGGCGTCGGGGCCGCCCCGGTCAGGCTTCGGCGCCCACCAGGTGCCGCACCACGTCATCGATCAGCCGGGCCCCGGCGCGGGCGGTCCGCGCATCCTGGTCCAGCAGCGGATTCAGCTCCACCACATCCAGCAGCGCGAGCTTTCCGGAGCACGCGGCCGCGCGCGCCGCCGCGGAGATCAGCCCGAGAGGCAGGCCGAGCGCCGCGGGAGCAGACACCCCCGGTGCGACTGCGGCCGGCAGCACATCCAGGTCGATCGTCAGGTACAGCACGTCCACGCTCGCTGCGAACTCCTCGACGAACCGTCGCACTCCCGCGAGGCCCTGCTCAAAGCACTGCTCATCGGTCATCCATCGCACGCCCAGCTCCCGTGCGCGGTCGAACAGCACCGGGGTGTTGGACGGCTCGGCGATGCCGAGCACTGCATAGTGCAGATCGCGGCCCGCGGCCCGCTCGGCGGCGGCCATCTGCATAAACGGTGTCCCGGAGGTGGGGTGCGGCTCCTCGCGCAGGTCGAAGTGCGCATCGAGGTTCAGCACGCCCCACGTCTTCCCCGCAGCCACGGCCCGCCCGGAGCCGATGAGCCCCAGATATGAGGCCCAGGCGGTTTCGTGCCCGCCGCCGAGCACCACGGTCAGCCGGTTCCCGGGCGCATCCAGGGCGCGGGTGATCAGCGCCGCGGCCTGTTCCTGCCCTCCCTCGAGGTTCTCGCCGACGGTCTGCGCATCGCCGAGGTCGCGCAGCTGCACCACATCGGTGGCGAGCGCGCCGTGCAGGGCCATCGGGGCGAGCGCCGCACGCAGCGCCTCCGGGCCCTGCGCCGCCCCGACCCGGCCGTGGTTGCGCCGCACTCCCTCATCGGAGCAGAACCCCAGCAGCGTCACATGCTCGGCTGCAGCCCCGGCAGGAGGGGCCGACGGGCTCGATGGGGCGGTGGCGGTCTTCGGCCCGGCGCCCAGCACCTGGATCTTCTGGTGCCAGCGGGCGTGCTCGGGGCCGTCGCCGTCGTGGCGTCCGGTCCAGACGGTCGGGGACGGGGCGGGGGTGGACATCAGGGCCTCCTGGCGATGCGGCGGCGGATCCCAGCCATCATCCCACCGCGCACCGAGGCGCACCTCCACCGCGGCCGCTGGGGCGCGTGCACCACGGCAGCGGGCGCGCCCCGCCCCGGCGACGTGGGCTGTCTTCGCCCCGCATCGGGGTCCGTTCCGCCGTTCTGTCCGGGACCCCGGTCGCCGATGGGGCGCTGGGCCTGGCATCCTTGGATCCCATGACGTCTCCTAAGGTCCCCGCGGCCGACGCGACGCTGCGTCTGCTGACCCTGCTCGCTGCGCGCCCGGACCCGGTGCCGGCGGCGCGCCTGGCGGCTGAGCTCGAGCTGCCGCGCTCGCGCACCTACGACCTGCTGGCCACCCTCGTCGAGCACGGCTATGTCATTCACCTGAGCGAGGAGCGGCTGTACGGCCTGGGCCCGGCCGCCCATCAGCTCGCCGGCGGCTATGTCCGACAGGACCCGCTGGCGCGCATCGGCCGCCGCGTGGTGGAGACGATGGTCGATGAGGTGGGGGAGTCCGGCCACCTCGCGGTGCTGCACGGTCGGGACGTGCTGTACGTCGTGGAGGAGCGCGCCAAGGGCCGCCCCAGCCTCGTGACCGATGTGGGGGTGCGCATCCCCGCGCATCTGACCGCCTCGGGCCGCGCCATCCTCGCCGGGCTGCCACCCGCGCAGGTGCGTGCCCTGTATGGGCGGACGGCGGATTTCTCCTCCCGCACCGAGGTGCCCGGTCCGCAGTCCCCGGCGGAGCTGCGGGAACTGCTCGGCCGGGTGCGCAGCGAGGGGCATGCCCGCGAATCCGGAGAGGTCACCGAGGGGTTCTCCTCGGTGGCCGCGCCGGTGCGGGACCATGCCGGCTGGCCGGTCGCGTCCGTCGCGATCACTGCGCAGACGTCGTTCGGCGCCACCGCCCGCACCGGGGAGAAGGACCCGACAGACCGGCTCGTGGAGGCTGTCACCCGCGCCGCCGCGGAGCTCACCCGTCGGCTACGCGGCCGCACCGCCCCGACCACCTGACACCTGCGGTGGATCGAGCGTGCGCTCGCGCGGGATGACCTGCTGCGATGTCGCCGCCACACCCCTCAGGTCCGACATACCGGACAGCTTGCGCGCCTGTCCTCTCCTCATCGATGCCCCGGGATGGTTGAGTGGACGAATCCCCGCACCACCTGCCCCAGGAGACGATGATGACCCTGCCCGGAGCCCGCCCCGTCCGCGCCCCCCGCGGCACCGTGATCAGCGCCAAGTCGTGGCAGACCGAAGCGCCGCTGCGCATGCTCATGAACAACCTCGACCCCGAGGTGGCCGAGCGTCCCGACGACCTCGTGGTCTACGGGGGCACCGGCCGCGCCGCCCGCTCCTGGGAGGCGTTCGATGCGATCGTCGACTCCCTGCTGGATCTCGAGGATGACGAGACCCTGCTGGTGCAGTCCGGCAAGCCCGTCGGCATCCTGCGCACCCACGAATGGGCTCCGCGTGTGCTCATCGCCAACTCCAACCTCGTGGGCGACTGGGCCACCTGGCCCGAGTTCCGCAAGCTCGAGGCCGAGGGCCTGATGATGTACGGCCAGATGACCGCCGGCTCCTGGATCTACATCGCCACCCAGGGCATCCTCCAGGGCACCTACGAGACCTTCGCCGCCGTGGCGAAGAAGCGCTTCGGCGGCACGCTCGCCGGCACCATCACCCTGACCGGCGGTTGCGGCGGCATGGGTGGTGCGCAGCCGCTCGCGGTCACTCTCAACGACGGCGTGTGCCTGGTGGTGGATGTGGACCGCGCCCGCCTGGAGCGGCGCGTCGCCAAGCGCTACTGCCATGAGATCGCCGATGACCTCGAGGACGCGGTCGCGCGCGCCAACCGTGCCAAGGAGGAGAAGCGCGGGCTGTCCATCGGGATTGTCGGCAACGCCGCAGAGGTGTTCCCGGCACTGCTGGCCAAGCAGCGCGCCGGGGAGATCCGCATCGACGTGGTCACCGATCAGACCTCCGCCCACGATCCGCTGAGCTACCTGCCCGTGGAGGTCGCGGTCGACGAGTGGCAGCGCGAGGCCGAGGCGGACCCGGAGGGCTTCACCAAGAAGTCCCGCGAGTCCATGGCCCGCCAGGTCCAGGCGATGGTCGAGTTCCAGGACGAGGGCGCCGAGGTGTTCGACTACGGCAACTCGATCCGCGATGAGGCCCGCCACGCCGGCTACGACCGCGCCTTCGCCTTCCCTGGCTTCGTCCCCGCCTACATCCGCCCCCTGTTCTGCGAGGGCCTGGGCCCCTTCCGCTGGGTGGCGCTGTCCGGCGACCCGAACGACATCGCCGTCACCGACGCTGCGCTCAAGGAGCTGTTCCCCCAGAACGAGCACCTGCACCGCTGGCTGGACGCCGCCGCGGAATACGTGGAGTTCGAGGGCCTGCCGGCGCGCATCTGCTGGCTCGGCTACGGCGAGCGTCACCGTGCCGGCCTGCTGTTCAACGACCTGGTGCGCGAGGGCAAGGTGAAGGCCCCGATCGTCATCGGCCGCGACCACCTGGACTCCGGCTCGGTCGCCTCCCCGTACCGGGAGACCGAGGCGATGCTGGACGGCTCCGACGCGATCGCGGACTGGCCGCTGCTGAACGCGCTGACGGCCGCGAGCTCCGGCGCCACCTGGGTGTCGCTGCACCACGGTGGTGGGGTGGGCATCGGCCGCTCCATCCACGCCGGTCAGGTGGGGGTGGCCGACGGCACCGCGCTCGCCGCCCGCAAGCTCTCGCGCCTGCTCACCAACGATCCGGCGATGGGTGTGATCCGCCACGTGGATGCCGGATACTCCCGCGCCGACCAGGTGTCCCACGAGCGCGGGGTGCGCATCCCCATGACTCCGACGCGGCGGGACTGAGCCCGCGGCGGGGAGTGCGTGAGGGCCGGGGAGCATCTGCTTCCCGGCCCTTCGGCGTCACTCTCAGCTGTCAGGGATCTCCCCGATTGCCACGTCTTCACCGGGTACGGCGACAATCGCTGTCGCCATGCCCGCTCACCGCCCTCGTCCAGTGCATCACGAACACCAGAGGGTGCGCGATGGGGGCACGTCCCCATCGCTTGGCCGACACGTCTCCTTGCTCCGCTGCTGGCTCCGTGCGACGCTCATGCATGGCCGATCACTGGCGACGACCTGACGGGGGCACGATGCGCCGGATGCGACGAAGGACGCTTCTGCTCTGGTTCCTGCCCGCCGTCGCCCTGGCGAGCTGCGAAGCGAACGGTCCGGGTGAGGACGAGGATCCAGAGCAGGACGGAGACGCCATGGATACCACGCGCAAGAGCGCGGAGGAGACGCGGGAGCTCGCGGACGCTCTCCTCGCGGATGCCGAGCAGGCGCTCACCGAGGTCTTCCCGGGCCTTACGTGGGTCTCGGACGGCGAGGCAACGAGCACCACCGAGGACGGGACCTGCGTGTACCGGCCCGCATCGCGGCGTGTCGACACGTACCTCGGGCGCGAGAAGGAGGACCACCCGCTGATCGAGGAAGCGCTCACGGAGGCGCTTGCCGCGCATGGCCTCCCGGAGCCCGAGCCGCTCACCGGAGGCGTCGGCGGATGGCTGACGACGAGCAGCCGCGGCAACGGTCTGGAGCTCGAGTTCCGGTCCAAGGGGTACGCCGAGCTGCGGGTGAGCGCCCGCAGCGACGGGCCCTGCACGGAATGATCCCGCCGCGTTCCGGGAGTCAGTGAGTGTCCGGAGACACGTACGCGTCCTCTCCCGGCACGACGAACGCGCCGCACCGGCCTAGCCTCGTTCTATGACTTCCACCCTGTTGACCGGCATCAGCGAGCTGTGGACCCTCGACCCGGACCTCGATGAGCCCGGCACGGCCGCGACCGATGCCCAGGTGCTGCGTGATGCAGCGCTGCTGATCACCGACGGGCAGGTGGCCTGGTACGGCCCGGCCGATGAGGCCCCGTCGGCCGATGACACGATCGATCTCGAGGGCCGCGCGGTGCTGCCCGGCTGGGTGGATTCCCACACTCACCTGGTGTTCGACGGGGACCGCTCAGGAGAGTTCGAGGCTCGCATGGCCGGGCAGTCCTATGCCGCCGGCGGTATCCAGGTCACGACCGACGCGACCCGCGAGGCCTCCGATGCGCGGCTCGAACAGCTCGTGCGCGAGCGGATCGACCAGGCCGTCGCCGGGGGCACCACGACCCTGGAGGCGAAGACCGGCTATGGGCTGACCGTCGAGGATGAGGCCCGCGCGGCCCGCATCCTCGCCCGGCTGCGGGAAGCCGGGCAGGTGGACGCCGTGACGTTCCTGGGCGCTCACCTGGTGCCCGGCGAATACCGCAACCGGGCCGAGGAGTACCTCGAGCTCGTGATCGGTCCGATGCTCGCAGCCGTCGCCGAGCACTGCGACTTCATCGACGTGTTCTGCGAGGACGGCGCCTTCACCCGCGAGCAGTCCGCGCGTGTCCTGGTTGCGGGGCGTGAGGCGGGCCTCGGCCTGCGGGTGCACGGCAATCAGATCTCCGCAGCGCAGGACGGACTGGGCCTTGCCGTCGAACTGGGCGCCGCGAGCGTGGACCACCTCAACCATCTGGCCGACGGCGACCTCGAGAAGCTCGCGGAGTCCGGCACCGTCGCGACCGTCCTGCCGGCCTGCGACCTGTCCACCCGCGCGCCGCTCGCCCCCGCGCGCGAGCTCCTCGACGCCGGCGCCACCGTCGCGATCGCCTCGAACTGCAACCCCGGCACCTCCTACACCTCGGCGATGAGCTTCTGCGTCACCACCGCGGTGCTGCAGATGCACCTCTCGCTCGCCGAGGCGATCCGCGCCGCCACCCGCGGCGGGGCGGCGGCGCTGGGCCGCAGCGACCTCGGCCATCTCGGGGTGGGGGCGCGGGCCGATGTGCACGTGCTGGACACCCCGCATGCGATCGACCTCGCCTACCGGCCCGGGATGCCCCTGACCCACCGGGTGTGGCGCGCCGGACACGAGCACCTATGAGACCACCACGCTGGTGAGACGGCCTCGCGCCGCACCTCATCCCCCGGCACACTGGCGCTGACTCACCGGTCACAGAGCGCCGGGGCGCACCGCCGCGACTCTCCCCGCAGTCCTTCTCCCTGGAAAGGACGGTCGACGATGAAGCCGACCCCCACTGTCCATTCGTCACCGGCTCGTGGAAGAAGGGCATCCTACGCACCGTCTTCGCCTTCGCGAACATCGTGGGCCTGGCGGTCGCGGTGTGTGCAGCGCTGGGATGGTTCCCCGGCCCGCTGGGCAATCCGGGCATCGGCCCGTTCCTGTGGGAGAAGCTCGCGATCCCCGTCGGGCTCATCGTCCCCGTCGGCGCGATCTTCCTGGCCCTGCTGATCAACTACGGGCTGATGGAGTTCATCGGCGTGCTGGTCCAGCCGATCATGCGACCGGTCTGGAAAGTGCCCGGGCGTGCAGCCGTGGACGCGGTGGCCTCGTTCGTCGGCTCCTACTCCCTGGCCCTGCTGATCACGGACCGGGTGTACCGCGAGGGCCGCTACACCGGGCGGGAGGCGGCGATCATCGCCACCGGCTTCTCCACGGTCTCCGCGACGTTCATGCTCATCGTGGCCAGCACCCTGGAGCTCATGGATCGGTGGACGCTGTACTTCATCGTCACCCTTGTCGTCACGTTCGCGGTCACGGCAATCACGGTGCGGATCCCCCCGCTGGGCACCATCCCCGATGAGCCGCACGAGGATGCCGAGCATGACCCGGAGCCCGAGGCCCGGGGGAACCGCCTGCGTCACGCCTGGGATGAGGCGATGCGGGCGCTGCACACCGCGCCGAGCCTGCCCCGCGGGACATGGGCGACGTTCCGCGATGGCGTGCTCATGAGCTCCGCGATCGTCCCGTCGATCCTCTCAGTGGGGCTCGCGGGCCTGCTGCTGGCCACCTACACGCCGGTGTTCGATGTGATCGGCTGGCTCTTCGTGCCCTTCGCCTGGCTGGTGCAGCTGCCGGATCCGGCCCTGGCCGGGAAGGCTGTCTCGGTGGGCATCGCCGAGATGTTCCTGCCCGCCACCGTGGTGGCCTCGCACCCGTCGGAGGTGCTGCGCTTCACCGTCGGCGTGGTTGCGGTCTCGCAGATCATCTTCTTCTCCGCCCTGGTGCCCTCGATCCTGGCCACCTCGATCCCGGTGAGCGTGTGGCGTCTGGTGGTGCTGTGGATCGAGCGCGTCATCCTCACCATCCTCATCACCGCCCCGCTCGCACACCTGCTGCTGCTCGTGGTGTGAGGGGAAAATTCATCGACCGGCGGTGGGCCGCGCCGTACCCTGCCGCCATGCACCTCACCACCCGCCCCCTGGCGCCCGACGACCGTGCGCAGGTCATCGCCCTGTATGACGCCGTCGGCTGGGGTGCATACACCGCGGACCCCGGCCGGCTCATACGTGCCCTCGCCGGCTCCGCCGTGGTGGCGACCGCCTGGGACGGTGGGGAGCTCGTGGGGCTCGCCCGCGTGCTCAGCGACGGCGAGACCATCGCCTACCTGCAGGACATCCTGGTGCGGCCCGACCATCAGCGCCGCGGCATCGGCGCGCGGCTGCTGCAGACCGTCCTCGAGCCCGTTGCACAGGTGCGCCAGACCGTCCTGCTGACCGACGACGAGCCTGGACAGCGGGCCTTCTACGAGTCGATGGGGTTCACCGAGGCGCATGACCACAGCCCGGGGATGCGGTCCTTCGTGCGGCTGCAGCCCTAGCGCCGCGTGATGGTCCCGCTCGGCGCACAGCTCGACGCGATGCGTACCGGGGAGGTGCTGGAGCTGCGGGTCGTGGAGGGCGAGCGCTGAGCATCCCCGGTAAGAGTCCGGGGTGCCGGACTCGCGTCAGCTCGCTGGAGGGCCGAGAGAGCATCGTCGCTGTTCACGGTGCTAATCGGCTCCTCCGTCGGAGTCTCGGTCCGTGCTTGGAACCGGGCTCTCACCCTGCCAGAATCCGCACATGACCACTCCTGCCGCGATCACCCTGTCCACTTCCGGCATCACCGCCGCAGACGTCCTCGCCGTCGCCCGTCACGGCGCCCGTGTGGACCTGGACCCGGCCGCCCGGGAGCAAGTCGCGCAGGTCCGCGCCCACGTGGACGCCCTCGCCGCCGGCGAGACCCCCGTCTACGGCGTGTCCACGGGCTTCGGCGCGCTCGCCGACACCTCGATCCCGCCGTCGATGCGCCACGCACTGCAGCGCTCGCTGATCCGGTCCCACGCCGCAGGCACCGGCCCCGAGGTGGAGACAGAGGTGGTGCGCGCCCTCATGCTGCTGCGCGCCCGTACCCTCGCCTCGGGCCGCACCGGCGTGCGCCCCGTCGTCGTCGAGACGATGCTCGCCCTGCTGAACGCCCACATCACCCCCATCGTCCACGAGTACGGATCCCTCGGCTGCTCCGGGGACCTCGCCCCGCTGTCGCACTGCGCGATCGTCCTCATGGGCGAGGGGCGGGCCCGCGACCGCGACGGCGTGGAGCGGCCCGTCCCCGAACTGCTCGCCGAGGCCGGGATCGAGCCGATCCTGCTTGAGGAGAAGGAGGGCCTGGCCCTCATCAACGGCACCGACGGCATGCTCGGCATGCTGCTGATGGCGCTGGCCGACCTCGACGAGCTCACCCGCGCCGCGGACCTCACCTGCGCGCTGTCCGTGCAGGGCCTGCGCGGCCGCGACACCGTCTTCGCCGCCCAGCTGCATGAGCCGCTGCGCCCCCACCCGGGGCAGGCCGCATCGGCCGCGAACATCCATGCGCTGCTCGCGGACTCCCCGATCGTCGCCGACGTCCTCGCCGAGGGCTCGCGCGTGCAGGACGCCTACTCGCTGCGCTGCGCCCCGCAGGTCGCCGGCGGCGTGCGCGACACGATCGAGCACGCCCGCACCGTCGCCGAGCGCGAGCTCGCCGCCGCGATCGACAACCCCGTGGTGCTGGAGGACGGCACCATCACCTCCAACGGCAACTTCCACGGCGCGCCCGTCGCGTACGTGCTGGACTACCTGGCGATCGCGAGCGCGGACCTCGCCTCCATCGCCGAGCGCCGCACCGACCGCATGCTCGACAAGGCCCGCTCCCACGGGCTGCCCCCGTTCCTGGCCGATGACCCGGGCGTGGACTCCGGCTTCATGATCGCCCAGTACACGCAGGCCGCCCTGGTCTCCGAGATGAAGCGCCTGGCGGTGCCGGCGAGCGTGGACTCCATCCCGTCCTCCGCCATGCAGGAGGACCATGTGTCGATGGGCTGGCATGCTGCCCGCAAGCTCCGCACCAGCGTGGACAACCTCCGCCGCGTGCTCGCCATCGAGCTGCTCACCGCCGCCCGTGCGATCGACCTGCGCGCGCCGCTCACCCCGTCGGCCCCCTGCGCCGCCGCGATCTCCGTGCTGCGAAAGACGGTCGAGGGACCTGGCCCGGACCGCTTCCTCGCCCCGGACATCGCCGAGGCGGAGGCGCGGCTGCGGGACGGGTCCCTGCTCGCGGCGGTGCAGGAGGTCAGCGGTCCTCTGCGCTGATCTCGTCGGCGCCGGACGCGCCGGCAGGTGCGGAGGACGCATCGGCCGCAGGGCCGATGCCGAGGCTGCCGTCGACCTTCAGCGTGGTGCCGTACGGCAGCGACTCCAGCAGACGCAACCGCGCCAGCACAGGGCTCTTCTCGAGCATCTGTGCGGCGGCCAGACGCGCCCGCGTGGCCTTCACCTCGCCGCGCGCCCGCTCCAGATCCTTGGCGACCTCCAGCTCCGTGACCAGCGCCTGTTCGCGCGCGTCAGCGAGCGACCGCGGGGCGGAGACGTCCTTGAGCAGAACATCCAGCACCTGAAGGCCCACCGCCTCCCCGGCCGTGCGGGCCGCGGCGAGCACCGGCGCGAGGTCCACCTCACGGCGCAGCAGCTCCTCCAGCTCGGTGCCCGCCACGACCTCCCGCAGCGCGATCTGCACCGCGAGGTACACCTCCTCCTCGGCCGCCGATGCCGTGGTCACCAGACGCACCGCGTCGGCCACCCGCAGGCGCACCGCCGCGGTGACGTGCACGTCCACGCCCTCGCGCACCGCGATGGCCTGCGGCGCCAGCGTCAACAGGCGCGTGCGCAGATCCACCTGCGCCACCCGGTCACCCGGCCGGGCGAACGTCGGCGCCGCGAGCTGCTCCACCCGGCCCCCGCGCACACGCAGCACCGCGTGCCCCGGCAGCGGTGCCGGGGTACGCAGACGGGCGCGACGGAAACGGGCATCGACGGTGGACATGAGGGCCTCCTGGTCAGGGATGGACAAGGGGTCCGAGGACCCTGGTGGACGAGATGGGTGGTCAGGCGGATGCCGCCGGGCGGACGCGGAACGGGCGGGGTGCCGACGCGTCACCCGGCACGCAGCCGGGATCGGTGACGGACCGCTGGCCCGGGCCGCGGGGGCCCGCCGGGCGGCATCCAGAAGGGACTTGAACCCTGTTGATCCCGCAGGATCGTGCCTCTGCGTCACAGCGCAGTGCGCCGCTGGTCGATATGCGGAACGCCTCGGGAAGACCTCTGGCGCCGCTCCCCGAACGGCACGGACCAGTATGCGCCCGGGTGGCGGGACCTGCCAAACGATTTATCGGCGAGGAGCGGAAGGAAATGACCTCTGAGCGGCACGCTGCGTGCATAGTGCAGGCGTCGTGCCGCTGAGAGGTCGAATTCCTCCGCCCAGGCCGGGTCCTGCGCCGCCTCAGCGCACCTCGATGAACATCGGGTTCGTGTAGAACCAGGTGTCGGCCCAGGGGTTGCCGGCGTCCGGCTCGCCACCGTGGGGGATCGGCCCAGCCGGATCCACATCGGCCCCCATTGGACCGACGCCCGAGCGGTTCCCGTCGGAGCCGCGCAGCCGCACGTACAGGTCCGAGTTCACCGGCCCCAAGGAGAACTCGAGCGTGTAGGGCTCCTGGCCGCGGTCAGCGGTGTCCTGGCGCTCGGCCACGCGGGTGTTCGGGGTGGACTGGGTGTCCGGGTCATCGAACGGCCCGGTGACATCGCCGCGGATCAGATCCACATGCGCGAGCACCGGCAGGATCCCCGCCGAGTTCTCGCGCGTGGCTGGCGTGACGTGCACGCGCAGCACCACCTCGGTGCCCGCGGCGACCTGGAGGGTGCCGCCCAGGGTGACGGCCGCGGAGCCGTCGGCGGTGGTGAGCTCGACCGCGAGGTCGCCCAGCAGGTGGCCGTGGTCGATCCACACTCGGCCTGCACGCAGCGCCTCCATCACCGCCAGGTGGGAGCGGCTGGTGGCGCCCACGTGGGTGCGGGAGAACTGGCCGGGCCAGTAGTCGCTGCCGCCCTGCGGTTCGCCGGTGTCCACGGGGACGGGGCGGCGGCCGGCGCGGTCGAAGTTCGCGCCGCTGGCACCCTCGTCCCAGCCCTCGCCGGTGGGGTAGTCGCCCACGCGCCAGGTGTCGTGGGTCTTCAGGTGCAGGTCCGAGTTGGAGGTGATCCAGTAGCGACGGCCCTCGGCGAGCAGGGAGTCCCACACGCCGCCCACCACGGAGGTCATCCAGTCAAAGCCGCCGCGGGTCACGTAAGACTCGGCCGGGTAGTCGGGGTGGGAGTCCGGGCGCGGGGAGTTCTCGTACTCGCCGCGCTGGTACTCCGGGGCCCGGTTCTTGCCGAAGGCGGAGCCCTGGGCGCCGGGAGCACCCTCCATGCCGATGAAGATCTCGGGATCCGCGTCCTGCCACAGGCGCAGCTCATGAGGTGCGTCGATGCCCAGGCGGCTGGGATGGTTGGCCAGCACCAGGACGTCGTCGATGAAGCCGTCGCGCTTCATCTGCCCGAGCCAGGCGATCGCGTCGGCGGCGTGCTGCTCCCATTCGGCCTCTTCGACGGAGCCGACGTCGGGCTTCTCCCAGCCGTTGAGCTTGCCGTCGTGCATCAGCTCGAAGGTGCGCAGCAGGCGGGCCTCATTGGGGCCGGGGGCGACCATGACGGTGCCGTGCTCGGCGGCGGGGATGTACCACTCCAGGCCCTGGAAGACGAGCAGGTCGCGGCCTTCGCGTGCGGCGCGGATCTCGCGGTTGGCCTCCCAGACGCCGCCCTCGTGGGCGTGGCCCAGGTTGGCGTGCTCGGTGAAGGCGATGGCGTCCACGCCGAACTGTTCGGCGCGGTCCAGCACCTGCTCCATCGTGTACTTCGCGTCATGGGAGTACAGGGAGTGGACGTGGTGGTCGAGCACCAGCCAGGTGAGTTCGGAGCCGACGGGTGCGGCCGGGGCCGGAGAGGAGGGGAGGGCTGCTGCGGGGGTGGCAGGCGCTGCGGCGGCGCTGGTGCCGGGGAGGACGGCGGCGCCAGCGGCGAGGGAGCCGGCGCGGAGCACGGGGCGGCGGGGGGGGGGGGGGGGGGGGGGGGGGGGGGGCCCCGGGCGGCGCCTATACACAACTGGGGGCGGGGGCGGGGAGCCCTGGGGCGGGCTGCGGGGGACGTCGGCGGAGTAGAAAAAAAAGGAATAGCAGTGGCAGCAGAGACG